>CAYTPH010000249.1:0-4455 GCA_964439635.1 uncultured Terriglobales bacterium | reverse complement strand
TACTGATCTGGTATTCGGCGAACTCCTCTTTCGTCTGCCGGGACTCGGCCAGCACTTCCACCTGATAACCGGCGGGGGGGCGCACCAGGAACTCGTCTTCACGCCGGTAGGCGTACTGGAAGTACACCGGCAGGCTGCGGCTGGCGTGCGGGAAGGGGTTTCTCCGGTTGGCCCACCACACCCCGGAGGGAAACAGCAGCCGGCGCCTGGTGGGGACCGCCAATCCCGGAATGGTGACCTGGTATTCGGCCACCAGGGCGCCTTCCCCAGTGTCCCATCCCTGGGACGACTTCAACTCCACGGTGGACCGCTCCGGCAATACGCCCTGCAGATCGCGTTCCAGCGCTTTCTTCCGTTCTCCTGCAGTCATGGCGATGCCGCGCAATCGCCACGCGAGTGCCTCCTGTTCCTCGAACGCGATGCGGAGGTGCCCCGTAAGCGTCCCGTCCCGATCCAGGTCGAAGACGCCGCTTCGCAGCTCGCGCGCCTGCGACGCCTCCAGTGCTGGGACCTCCACGAAGTGCCAGGACTTCGGCTTCAGCAGGATGCCTCCGGTGGCGGTCTGGTCCCAGGGGACCACGCCGAACGGAGCATACGGCGTTGCAGGATCGAAATAGCGGAACTTACCGTCCTGTGCCACCCAGGACACCTGCGCGTTGAGCTGCGAAGCATCCAGCCGGTCGGCGTGGAAGAAGCGCCACTGCCGCGACGTCACGAAGGCCACACCCGACTCGAATCCCGCGGCGCGGGCCAGCGCCGCGAACGTCAGGCTGATGTCGATGCCGGAACCATGGTTGTGCCCCAGCGCCTCTTCCGCCGAGGGATTCGGTTTCAGGTCCTTGCGCTGCCCCTCCGGCTCCGGCCAGGCTACCTCGAGGTTCCGGATCTGCTGCACGCGGGCGTACAGCTTGCGCAGCTTGGTCTCGGAGTCGTCGCTGGGTGCGATCAGCCGCGCCACTTCCCGCCTCAGCCCACCGCGGTCACGCATGAATTCCTCGCACAGCGGCACCCACTGCGACGCCCACCTCCTCCAGAACTCGCCTGGCTCGGGCCACCAGTTGTAGAAGAACCGTACTGCCGGCCGGACCTCCGGATCGGGCGGCGTGAAGACTTCCTTCTCCAGGGGTGGCACTTTCTCCAACTCCATGGAGTACACCCCGGACGCCTGTTGCACCGTGTGCTTGGGGTTGAGCCCGCTGATCGCCCATCTCACTTTATCTGCCGCGTCCTTCCTGGGCCGGAAGGCAAAACGCGCCTTGCGCATGAACAGGTCTCGCTGGATGAACCAGTCCGTGGGGAAATAGAAAGGATTCGCTGCACGTTTTCGGTACTGGTACTCCAGGATCGTTCCGACCTGGACGTCGGGCAAGGTGAAGGTGCGTGACAGCATCTGGAATCCCCGCGCCTTCACCACCACCTGTTCCATGGTGTGGGGAAAGAACTCGTTGATCAGGCCACTGGGCTGGATGGTACGGGCGCGCACTTCCTTGATCTCGCCGCCCTTGAAAAACTGCAGGACGACGTTGGCCTGGTTCTGGCCCTCCGGCGTCAGTACTTTCACCCGGTAGTACGCGGTTTCGAAGCCTTCCTGATCGTCGACCTCATAGCTGTAGTACAGCGCGATCGCCGCCGCTCCCGGGTGGTCGGGATCGTCCTTCATCGCCAGGTCGCTGGGATCGATGGGGAGCCAGGCAGGCAGCGGCTCCTCAGTCTTGGCGGCCGCCCCCGCCCCGGGCAAGAGGAACAGGAATAGGGCTGCGGCTATGAGCCGTGACATCGGCACCTCATAGGAAGGAGGGGATAGTGTCACCAAAGCGCGTCTTGGGCAAGGGCGGCGGTCACCGCCCGCGCTCTTGCAGGAAGCGGTCGCGGCAAGCGGCCGCCTGCCCGCGCAGCTCCTCGTACTCCGGCAGGCGCCGCAGGTTCTTGAGCAGCGGATCGCCGTCCAGGGCGGCCACGGCGCAGTAGTTCCTTTGGATGGCGGCGCGCAGCACCCGCGCTCCCGCCTCCGGCTTCTCGCAATACGCGAAGATGGCGGCGTGGTAGTACTGCAGCTCCGGGTCCAGTTCCTGCAGGATGGCCGGCTCCGCGATGCGCACCGCCTCGTCCAGCTCGCCCACGTTCCGCGGCGCCAGGCACGCCTGCATCACGAACCGGTACCACGCGGGATTGGGGGTCATGTGCGTCAGCGCCTCCCGCGCCTCGTCGGTGCGGCCGGCGCGCAGCAGCAGCGACGGCAGCGTGTTCACGTAGAAATCCGAGCCCTCATCCAGCTTCAGGTACATCAGGGCCCGTTCCGGGTTCCCCAGCTGAGCGAACGACAGCGCGCATGCCCGGAAGACGTAGTTCCCCGGGTCCAGCCCCAGCGCCACGTCGCACTCCCGCCCCGACTCCTCCGCCAGCCCGGCGTAGCGCAGCACGTACGACAGCGAGTAGTGCGCCTCGGCGTTGTCCGGACGCCGCCCCACCAGTTCCTGCGCGTCGCGCCAGCCCTGGTCCAGCAGTCCATGCTCTACCTGGTTGCGCGCCAGGTGCGCCGCCGCCGAGATCAGGTTGTTGTCCAGCGACACCGCCTTGGTGAACGCGGCATCCGACTTCCTCATCACCGTTTCGCCCGCCCCGCCGTACACCGCCTCGTACTTGTAACGCAACCCCAGCGCATCCCACGCCGGCGCGTACGCGGGATCCAGCTCCACCGCCCGTTCCAGCAGCTTGATGGCTTCCTTGTTGGGCTCCACGTCGTGCGGCATGGCGGTGGAGCGCAGGTAGAGGTCGTAGGCCTCGGCGTTCTTGGGGCGCGTCGCCGTCTCCACCGCTCCACCCACGCCGCCCAGCGCCGGCAACAGTCCGTGCCGCACCTCGCCCGCCATCTTCGACTGCAGATCGATCAGGTTCTTCGCCGACCCGGTCAGCTGGCTCTGCCACAGCAGCCGGTTGCTCTTCACCTCCACCGCTTCCAGGGTGACGATCAGCCGGTCTCCCTGCCGCAGGTAGTGGCCGGTCAGGACGTTGGCCACCTTGAGCTCGCGGCCGATCTTCTGCACATCGTCGTCGCTGGCGGCGTAGCGGCGGGTCACCGTCATGGGGCGGATCTCCATGGCGCGGGTGTAGGTCAGCGCCGTGGCGATCTCGTCGGCCAGCGCGAAGCTCAGGAACTCCGCCTCCGGGTCGCCGGTCATGTTCTGGAGCGGCAGCACCGCGATGGTGTTGTTGGCCACGCCGGCGAGGCCCCCGCCTCCGTGCTTCGCCCACCACGCGGTCAGGGCCGCCAGGGTGGTCACCAGCAACGACGCCACCGCCAGGATGATGTAGGTGTGTTTCACGCTGATGCGGCGGAAGGTCTTGCTGGCCTTGGCCGGGCGCGCCACTTCGGGCACGATGTCCCGGGTCGCGTCCGAGCTGCTCTCCTTCTTCAGCAGCGCCAGCTCGTCGCGCAGTTCCGCCGCCGTCTGGTGGCGGCGTTCTTTCTTCTTCTCCAGCGCCTTCCCCAGGATGGGCTCGATGCCGATCGGCAGCTCCGGGTTCAGGGTCAGCGGCGACATCGGCCGCGCGTGCAGGATCTTGTCGAAGGTCACCAGCGGGCTGCCGCCGTGGAACGGCTTCTTGCCCGTGGCCATCTCGTACAGCACCACCCCGAAGGAGAAGATGTCGGCGCGCGTATCCAGCTCTTCTCCCCGCACCTGCTCCGGCGACATGTAAGGCGCGGTCCCGGGGATCACGCCGGCCGCCGTCTGCGTCTCTTCGTCGGCCAGGATGCGGCGGCTGGCCGAGCCCACCCCCACGGTCAGCAGTTGCGGCTCGCTCACCAGCTTGGCCAGCCCGAAGTCCAGGATCTTGGCCTGCCCGCGCTTCGTCAGGAAGATGTTCGCCGGCTTGATGTCGCGGTGGACGATCCCCTGCGAATGCGCCACGTCCAGCGCGTCGGCGATCTGGATGCCGATCTCCAGCACCTGCTCCGCCGCCATGGGCTTGCCACTGATGCGCTGGCGCAGGCTTTCGCCCTCCATCAGCTCCATCACCATGAACGGCTTGCCGCCGTCCTCGGCGATGTCGTAGACGGTGCAGATGTTGGGGTGATTCAGTTGCGACGCGGCCCGCGCTTCCCGGCGGAAGCGCTCCAGCGCACGCCCGTCGCCCACCATGTGCTCGGGCAGGAACTTCAGGGCCACGCGCCGGCCCAGCCGCGTGTCCTCGGCCTCGTACACCACGCCCATGCCGCCCCCGCCGATCTTCCCGACGATGCGGTAATGGCTGATGACTTGGTCGACCACGCCGGCGAGGGCTCCGGGCCTCTTATCTCGAATGTTAGGTCGGGGGTGCGGGCGCGTCAACGGTACGGCCTGCCGTGACACAGCCGCTTAGAAAGGGGGGCGTGGCCCCGGCGCCGGCGCCGACGCCCGCGCCGCCCCCGGGTCGGTTCCGCGGGGGAACGCCGACAACGCGGCGGTCGGACAC
>CAYTPH010000248.1:0-4464 GCA_964439635.1 uncultured Terriglobales bacterium | reverse complement strand
CCCCATCTCCCACCACCTCCACAACCCAACCTAAATCAAGAACACGCTGCTGGTCGGGGCCATGAGCTCGCGGCACTTCCAGAACATCCGCGAACGCCAGGGACTGGCTTACTCCATCTACAGCGAACTGAACCCCTATCGCGATACCGGGTGCCTTTCGATCTACGCCGGGACCTCGCAGGAGTCGGCGGGCAAGGTGTAGGAGAGCATCGTGAAATAGAACCGCACCCAGAGGAACCAGCCGGTCCCCGAGGACGACCTGCTCCGCGCCAAGGACCAGCTCAAAGGCTCGCTGATGCTCAGCTTGGAGAGCTCCACCGCGCGCATGTCGAACCTGGCGCGGCAGGAGATGTATTTCGACCGGTTCTTGGGGCTGGACGAGATCATCGACCGCATCGAGGCGGTCACGGGCGACGACCTCAGCCGGCTGGCGCGGGAATTCTTCACCACCGACGCCATCGCGGTGACCGTGCTGGGCAACATCGACGGGCTGAAGATCGCGCGCGAACAACTGGCCTGTTGAACGCCGAAAGCCGCTTCTGACGCAGGTTCCCATTGACAGTCTCGCAGCTTCTCCCTACCATGCCAGCCGCATGCACCCCCTTCAAGAAGGCGCGGTCCCATGAAGAAGCAGACGGGATTCTCCCTGGTGGAGCTGCTGATCGTCATCGCCATCCTGCTGGTGCTGGCGGCCATCGCCATCCCCAACCTGGTCCGTTCGCGCATCGCCGCCAACGAGAGTTCGGCAGTGGCCTCGCTGCGCACGCTGAACACCGCCGAGGGCTCCTACTCGTCCGCCTATCCGGCGGTCGGCTTCGCCTGCGACCTGAACAAGCTGAAGGAGCCGCCGGTGGGGACCGCGCCGGACGCCACCGCCGCCGGCTTGATCGATAGCTCCCTGGCGTCGGGGACCAAGGCCGGCTTCCAGTTCCGCCCCGGGGCGTGCGGCACGACCGGGACCCTGACCACCAGCTATCAATGGCGGGCCGACCCGCTGCGCCTGGGCACCACCGGGCTGCGCTCCTTCTGCACCGACAACACTCAGGTCATCCGCACCCATCCCACCGACTCGGGTACGTGTCTCGGCGGAAGCGGGACGCCCATCTAGGTTCCGCTCGCCGGAGCGTCGAAATCTGGAGTGCGACCGCCGCCAAGCCCGGTAACTTCTGTTCTTTCTTCTTTTGACAGATTTTGACCGTCAGAGTGACAAATAGTGTCAATCCGATGGCTGAAAGCCGCCGGGCGGTGCGTATCGCCACCCTCTGGCTTCTGGGGTGAGGTGTAAGCAATAGAAAAATAAGGTGTTCTGCCCAACCGCAAGATTCTGTCCGATTGGCTCATTGGCACTCCAGGTGCGATAGCCAGAGTACCGGGCTTCTGAGCCAACCATTTTCGAAGTGAAACCCTGAGAGAGGAAACTACATGAAGAGACAGAAGGGCTTTTCGCTGATCGAGCTGCTGATCGTGGTGGCGATCATTCTGATCATCGCCGCGATTGCCATCCCCAACCTGCTGCGGTCGCGCATCGCGGCCAATGAGAGCTCGGCAGTGGGCTCCATCCGCTCCATCAACACGGCCGAGGTCACCTACTCGTCCACGTATCCGGCTGTCGGCTTCTCGGCCGACCTGCCCTCGCTGGGCGGCGCGGCCTGCGCGGCTCCGACCTCCACGGGTGCCTGCTTGATCGACAACGTGCTGGCCAACGCCACCGCGGCGGCCACCCCGAAGAGTGGCTACTTCTTCACCTACGCTCCTGTGGGCGCGGGCGTCAACGTGGGCTACACCGTCGTTGGCGACGCAGCGGCCCAGGGGCAGAGCGGAACCCGTTCGTTCTTCTCCGACCAGTCCGGCGTCATCCGCTTCAAGGCGGTTGGACCGGGCGCGGCGGTAGGCGACCCCGCTCTGCAGTAAGCAACGTTTGAGTTTGGCAAGTACCTGGGGGAGGGTACAAGCCGGGGGGGACTCGGATCATATCCGGGTTCCCCTTTTTCCATGCGGCGCCGGCGCCGCTTCGAGGTAATGTGCGGGCAACCATGGCTTCCCTGCTGCGACCGTCCCGGCCCCTGCTGAAAGCGCTCTGGGGAGGCCTGCTGGTCCTCAGTTCCCTGTACTGCCTGCTCGCCTTCCTGCCCTACACCCACTACGCGTTCGTCAAGGCGTCGCCCTATCCCTGGCTGCTCTGGTTCGTGCGCTTCCATCCGGTCCTCTTCTGGCTGGCAGCGCTGGCGGCAGCGCTGGCGTACTGGGAAGAGCGCAGGCGCCTCTATTTCAAAGCGGCCTTCGCCGCGCACGCCGTTGCCGGTATCTGGCTGCTCGCCGCCCGCACCCTGGCCACCATCCACAGCGACTGGTCGGCCTACGCGTGGGCGGTGCTGTTCCTGTGGCTGCTGTCGGGGACAGCGGCGATGGACGTGGCCCGCCGCCTGCGGCAAGACGGGACACCTCTCGGCAAACAGTGGGAGTTCACCCGCGGGGTGATCGCGGCCGTCCTGGCGGCGGTGCTATTCGCGGCCGGCGCGCTTCTGCGTGACTACCTGCGTTCCGGGGAGGTGGGCCTGGGAACGGCCCCGGTGCTGCTGGCGCTCTGGAGCGTCCTGGCGCATGTGGCGCTGGCCGTGGCGGTGCTCTCGACCCTGAACCTGCTGTGGGTAGGAGCGCAGGCCACACCCCGGCCCCGGCCCGCTTTTCTCTCCCTGCTTTCCGCACTGGTATTCGTGGTTCTCTGGGCCGCGGGCGTCAGCTTCCTGGGAAACGCCCTCAGTTTCCAGGGTTGGGCGGCGCAAGTCTATGGCGCGTCGCTGGCGGCGGCCCTTGTCACTTGGTACTTCGCCATGGGCGCGCGCGAGCGGGTCCCCGGGGCCGCTCCCATGCTGAGGCGAGCGTGGCTGATCGCCGGCCTTGCGGCTCTGTTGCTGTTGGCCGTAGCGCTGCCCTCTCTGCTGCACGACCGCGACTGGAACGGAGCTCTGCAGCATGCGGCTACGTTGCTGATCTGGCTCGCCCTGGCCGGTTGCTTGTACCGCATGCGGCCACGAGAAGTTCGCTACTCAACTCCGGCGCTGCTGGCGATCCTGCTGCTCACGGGAGCGGTGTACAAGGGGCTCGAGGCCGGGGCCGTGTTGTGGGCGCGGCCGCTGGGCGCCACCGACGACGAGGTCTCCCGCTCATTCGAGCAATACGCCGCGCGCGACGTTTCCTTCGGGATCATCCAGGGCGTGCTCTCGCCGCGTCCCTCGGCGCCGTGCGGCGAGCTTTGCCGCATCCTGCGCCAGCACAGCAACCTGCGCGACGTCCAGACCACGACCGACCTCGAGTTGGCGGAAAACCCAGCTTCGGCGGATGGACCCCGCCCGCACATTTTCCTGTTCGTGGTGGATTCGCTGCGCCCGGATTATCTCGGCGCTTACAACCCGCGGGTGGATTTCACGCCCCACCTGGACGGACTGGCCCGCGACAGCGCCGTGTTCCACCGGGCCTACACGCCGTATGCGGGAACGCTGCTGGCGGAGCCGGCGATCTGGTCCGGGGCCCTGCTCCTGCACGCCCACTACCTGCAGCCGTTCTCGCGCGTGAACAGCCTGGAGAAGCTGGCGAAGGCCGACGGCTACCGCCTGGTGGTGAGCTACGACACGGTGCTGCGCGAGCTGCTGGCGCCCGCCGACAACCTGGTGAAGCTGGATACCGACAAGGAGGTCTGGAACCGCTTCGAGGCCTGCTCCACCATCGAGCAGCTGGAGAGCGTGCTGGACACTCCCGACCCGCGGCCGGTGCTGTTCTTCGCTCAGCCGATGAACGTGCACCAGTTCGCCAGGAGCGACCTGCAGCCGGGCTCGCCGGAATGGCGCGTCCACCCCGGCTTCGACACCCGCGCCTCCAACGCGGTGCGGCGGCTGGACGGCTGCCTGGGACGCTTTATCGGCTATCTCAAGGCCAGGAAGCTCTACGACCAGAGCATCATCATCGTGACCTCCGACCATGGGGATTCCCTGGGCGACGCCGGCCGCAACAGCCATTCCCTGCATATCCAACCGGAGGTGATACGGGTGCCGCTGGTGGTTCGCATCCCGGCCGCCATGCGCCGCGACTTGGTCTTCGACGAGCAGCGGCTGACCAGCCTGACCGACATCACTCCCACTCTGTACTACCTGCTGGGACACCGCCCGGTCCGACGCCACCCCCTGATCGGGCGGCCGCTGTTCACGCGAACCGAGGAGGAACTGAGGAGCTACCCGCGGGAGGAGCTGCTGCTGGCCTCCGACGTGCGCGCCGCCTACGGCATCCTGGACGGGGAGGCGCGCTTCCTGTTCATCACCTACGACTCCCCTCCAGGCAGCTACCTGTTCGACTTGAAGGCGGATCCCCGGGCGGAGCGCAGCATCTTGACTTCGGAGCAGGAGAGGCGCTACAACCAGCGCATCATAGAGCACCTGCAGGCCATCGCCGGGTTCTATGGCTACACGCCGG
>CAYTPH010000247.1:0-4473 GCA_964439635.1 uncultured Terriglobales bacterium | reverse complement strand
GCGCCGCCGCCCGCGGACGATCCGTTCGGGCTCGACCTGCCGACGCCGAGCGCGCCGCCTCCTCCACCACCACCTCCTCCGGCGCCCAAGGCCACCCTGCCCGACGACGGAGGGATGAACTTCGACTTCGTGGAGGCGCCGCAGCCCATCTCCAAGCCGCCGGCGCCCAAGGCCAAGGCGAGCGATCCGGGGATGCTCGACTTCGTCGACGACGCCACCGCGGTCGCGCCGAAGGAGAAGGAGAAGGAGAAGAGCAAGCGGCCGCCGCCGGTGATGGCCCGCATGGAGGTCGCCTCTATCCCCAAGTTCCCCATGCTGCGTGCCGAGCCGACGCCCCCTCCGGCGCCGCCTTCCATCGCGGTCCCGCAAGCGGCGGAGCCTAAGAAACCGCGTAAGAAGGGCCTGTTCGGCCGCCTGGGCGCCTTCTTCGCTTCCATCTTCAGGGGCTAGTCCTTCGGTACCGATTTTTCGTCCCAAGTCACTGACTTTTCACGGCAGAAGGCGTGATAATAGGGTCAGGTTCCTGGTATGGGCGAGGTTTCGGAAGGGGGTTCCGGAACTTTATTCCGAAACCTTTTCAGGCGAGTTACGGTCTATACTAGGGAGATTCCAATGGCCACCGTACCGGCGAAAGCGAAACCGGCCTCTGCGCCGAAGGTTCCTGACATCCTGCCCAGCCTGTATGGGGCAGACGGCTGGAGCGAGTACCAGGTCCGTCCGACCAATTTCTTCCTGTCCTTTCTGCTGCACACCATGGCGGCGGCGCTGATGCTGGCTTCGGCCAACTGGGTGGTGAGCAACAGCCCGGAGATCAAGCGGCAGGTGATCGGCGCGGTCATCGAGTTGAGCCCCTACGTGCTGCCTCCGGCCAAGAACGAGGCGGGTGGCGGCGGCGGCGGTGGCGACCGCGACAAGCTGGCGGCTTCCAAGGGCAATCTGCCCAAGCTGAGCGACCAGCAGATCACGCCCCCGGCGGCGGTGCTGCGCAATGACAACCCCAAGCTGGCGGTGGAGCCCACGGTGGTGGTGCCGCCGGAGATCAAGCTGCCGCAGGGCGGCCAGTTGGGCGACCCGCTGTCGGCGGTGCTGGGGCCGTTGTCCAACGGCACCGGCTCAGGCAGCGGCATCGGCTCGGGCTCGGGTGGCGGCGTAGGCTCCGGCAGCGGACCGGGCGTCGGTCCGGGCTGGGGCGGCGGCATCGGCGGCGGCGCCTACCGCGTGGGCGGCGGCGTCAGCGCACCACGCGCACTGTTCGCGCCGGACCCGGAATACTCCGAGGAAGCTCGCAAGGCCAAGTACCAGGGGGTGGTGATCCTGTGGCTGGTGGTCGGCCCTGACGGCCGTCCCCGCGACATCCGCGTAACCCGCTCGCTCGGCCTCGGGCTGGACGAGAAGGCCATCGAAGCCGTGCGCCAGTGGAAGTTCGAGCCCGCCCGCAAGGACGGCAAGCCCGTCCCGGTGCAGATCAACGTGGAAGTGAGTTTCCGGCTGTACTAGAAGACAGCGACATGCGGCAACGGCGGCCTTCGGGCCGCCGCTGCTGTTTGTGCGGCCGCAGCCGTTAGAATGGCGGGCGCATGCCCAGCGATACTCGCCTGATCCTGGCCTCCTCGTCGCCGCGCCGCGCCGAACTGCTGCGCAACGCCGCCATCCCCTTCGAGGTCGAGCCGGCGAACGTGCCGGAAGACCGGCTGGAGGGCGAGGCGGCGCTCCCCTACGCCATCCGCGTGGCCCGGGAGAAGGCCGCCGCGGTGGCAAGCCGGCGCCCGGGCCGCTTCGTGCTCGGCGCCGACACCGTTGTCATCGCCGACGAGCACGTGCTCGGCAAGCCCAGCGATGCCGACGATGCCATACGGATGCTGCGGCTGCTCTCGGCGCGCGCTCACCAGGTGACGACCGCCGTGGCGCTGCTCGGCCCCCACGGCGAGCAGGTCGCCAGCGAGACCACCGAAGTCACTTTTTGTCGCTTGAGCGAGGAGGAGATCCGCGCCTACGTGGCCACGGGCGAGCCCCTGGACAAGGCCGGGGCCTACGCCATCCAGGGCATCGCTTCACGCTGGATCTGTCGCCTGGCGGGGGACTACTTCAACGTGATGGGGCTGCCGGTGCCGCTGGTGTACCGCATGCTGCGGCAGCACGGCGCGGTGTGAACAGGAGCGGAGGGCCTACGCCTTCTTCTCGGTTTCCTTCTCGCCGTCCTTCACCGACGACTTGAAATTGCGGATGCCCTCGCCCAGTCCCTTGCCCAGGTCGGCCAGCCGGCCCGGCCCGAAGATGAGCAGGGCGATGGCCAGGATGATGAGGATCTCGGGCAATCCGATTTTGCCGAACATTGCGCCTCCAGGGAGCTGCTTCCATTGTAGCAGCGCCACGGCGGGACCGGACTATAGGTTCTGGACCAGCCGGGCCAGCAGAGCGGCGCGGCGCGGCAGCTCCTCGATGACCACGTGCTCCTGCGGCGAGTGGGCGCCGTTGCCCACCGCGCCCAGGCCGTCGAGCGTGGGCACGCCCAGCGCGGCGGTGAAGTTGCCGTCGGAGCCGCCGCCGACCGCCGCTTCCTTCAGGTCGATCCCCAGCGGCGCCGCCAGCCGCTTCGCCAGCTCGTAAAGCGCCGCCACCTGCCGGGAGCGCTCCAGAGGAGGACGGTTCACCCCGCCGGAGACCTCCAGGCGGCAGCGGCGGTTTACCGGCTTGAGCGAGCGCATCTTCTTCTCGATCAGCTTGCCGTCGGCGACTCGGGCGATGCGCGCGTCGATCTCGGCCTCGGCCTCGGCGGGGACCACGTTCGTCCGGGTGCCGCCGCGGACGATGCCGGTGGAGACGGTGATTCCGCGCTTCAGGTCGGTGAACCCGGAGATGCGGCCGATCTGTTGCGCCAGCTCCTCGATGGCGTTGGCTCCCGCCTGGAAATCCAGGCCGGCGTGGGCGGCCTTGCCGGTGACCTTCAACTTGAAGGTGCCCACTCCCTTGCGGGCAGTCTTGACCGCGCCTTCCGGACCCGCCGCCGGCTCCAGCACCAAGACCGCCGCCGAACGCTTGGCCAGCGATTCTGTCAGCGAGCGCGAGGAGTCGCTGCCGATCTCCTCATCGGTGACCAGCAACACGGTCACCGGACGCCGCAGGCTGAGCGTCGCCTTCAGCGCTTCCAGCGCGTACAGCATCAGCACGATGCCGCCCTTCATGTCGAAGGCGCCCGGCCCCCAGGCGCGGCCGTCGGCGATGCGGAAGGGCATGCTGCCCAGCGTCCCCAGTTCGTAGACGGTATCGAAGTGCCCCAGCAACAGGATGGGCTTGCCGCCGGCGCCGAAATCAACCTGCAGGTGGTTGCCGTTCTCGGGACGGCGGTGGAACTGCCAGCGCCCGCCGCGGCGCTCGAACTCGCTCGCCAGGTGCTCGCCCAGGCGGTCGAGCGAGAGCTTGTGGTGGCTGGGCGACTCCAGTTGCACCAGCCCGCGCAGGGTGGCGATCATCTCCGCCTGGCGCTTTTTCAGGTACTCAAAGACGGGATCGGGCTGCCTGCGTGTGGTGGCCATTCGTGTGCGAGTGCGGTTCCTCTATAATGTTGGCTTCCCCGAACGCTCTGCCGCGCGGCCGTGTATCCGCCGGCGAGGATGGCTTATGACCACCGAAACTGCCCAATCTGCAGCTTCGCAGACCGTGCTGGACATCAACCAGATCCAGCAGATCCTGCCTCACCGCTACCCCTTCCTGCTCATCGACCGGGTCATCGACCTTACGCGCAAACAGCGCATTGTGGCAATCAAGAACGTCACCGTCAACGAACCCTTCTTCGCCGGCCACTTCCCCGGGTACCCCATCATGCCGGGAGTGCTGATGGTGGAGGCCATCGCCCAGGCCGGGGGCGCGCTGCTGCTGACCGAGGTTTCCGACCGCGACAGCAAGCTGATGGTGTTCACCGGCATCGAGAAGGCGCGCTTCCGCCGCCCGGTGGTGCCCGGCGACCAGCTGCGCATCGAGGTGACGGTCACCGCCTGGCGGAGCACCGCCGTCCGCATGCAGGGCGAGGTGTTCGTGGCGGGCAAGCTGGCCGCCGAGGCCATCGTCACCTGCCGCCTGGTGGACCGCAAGAGCGGTAACGGCGCGGAAGCGCAGCCGGAACCGGACGCCGGAACCTGACACATGCCCATCCATCCGACCGCTGTGGTCGATCCGCGGGCCAGGGTGCCGGAGTCCTGCACCGTCGGTCCCTACTGCGTGATTGAGGCCGACGTGGAGCTGGGCGAGAGCTGCGAGCTGGTCTCGCACGTCCACATGCAGGGACCCACGCGCGTCGGCTCGCATAACAAGTTCGTCCCCTTCAGCTCCATCGGCATGGCGCCCCAGGACCTCAAGTACAAGGGCGAGCCCACCCGCGTCGTGATCGGGAGCGATAACGTGGTCCGCGAGGGCGTGACCGTCAACCTGGGCACGGTTCAGGCGGGTGGGGTGACCCAGATCGGGAACCACAACCTC
>CAYTPH010000246.1:0-4474 GCA_964439635.1 uncultured Terriglobales bacterium | reverse complement strand
CGAGGTGGGCGAAGGCCATCTCCGGCTCCACCATCCAGAACTCGGTGAGGTGGCGCCGGGTCTTCGACTTCTCCGCGCGGAAGGTCGGGCCGAAGCTGTAGACCTTGCCCAGCGCCATGGCGGTCGCCTCGATGTAGAGCTGGCCCGACTGGGTAAGGAAGGCCTGCTCGTCAAAGTACTCGACGGGAAAGAGCGTGGACGTTCCCTCGCAGGCGGCGGGGGTAAGGATGGGCGGGTCGGTGAGCACGAAGCCGCGGTCGTCGAAGAACTCGCGCACGGCGCGGATGATCTCGGCGCGGGTGCGCAGGACGGCTGCCTGCCGCGGCGAGCGCACCCACAGGTGGCGGTGCTCCATCAGGAAGTCAACGCCGTGCTCCTTCAGGGTGATGGGATAGGGATCGCTCTCCGGCACCCGCTGCACCACCTCGAGGTCGGTGACTTCCAGCTCGTAGCCGCCGGGGGCGCGCTGCTCCTGGCGCACCCGGCCCTGCACCACCACGCTCGATTCCTGGGTCAGGCCGCGGATGGCGTCGAAGACCTCGGGCGAGACCATCTCCTTGAACACCGTCCCCTGCAGCACCCCGGTGCCGTCGCGGAAGATGGGGAAAAGGATCTTGCCGGAGCGGCGCAGGTTGTAGAGCCAGCCGCGCAGCACCACCGTCTGCCCCTCGAAGTTGCCGATGGAGCCGATGGTCACCACCGGGCCCTGCATGCGGGATGTGGCGGGCGTGCTCATGAAGTGCGGGCTTTCTCCGCTTCCTCCAGGGCGCGGAAGGCCTTGCTCATGCCGCCGATGATGTCGGGCTTGCCCTCGCCGTCGATCTCCATCAACAGCGGAGGGACGTGCGGCGCCGAGCGCAGCAGGCTGACCGTCTCGTTCCAGTCGATGTTGCCGTCCCCGGGCCACAGGTGCGAGTCGCGGTCCTTGGCGTTGTCGTGCACATGGGTGGAGCGGATGTGCGCCTTCAGCGACCCGAAGGTCTCGGCGACGCCCAGGCCCAGGTGGGCGTGGCCCACGTCGAAGCAGACGCCGATGTCGTCGTAGTGCAGGGTGTGGATCAGCTCCAGCAGCTTCTCCGGCACCGAGATCTCGTTGGGGATGTTCTCTAGCAGGATGGAGACGCCCAGGGGGCGGGCGAAGGCGCGCAGGTGCTCGATGCAGGTCATGGCCGCTTCGAACTTCTCGGGCGCGTACTCCTCCCCGCCGTTGCCGACGTGCTGCACCAGGAAGCGGAAGGGGATCTGCTCGGCGATCTCGATGGCGCGCTTGATCTCGTCCATGGCGTCGATGCGGTGGCGCTTGTCGGTGGCGCAGATGTTCACCGGAGGCGCGCCGCTGCGTCCCCACTCGTAATCGGCGAACATGGGCGCGTGGACGGAGTTCAGCGGCTTGCCGGTGGAGCGGAACCAGTCGGCGATCTCGCGCACCTGCGACTTGCGGTTGGCGTAGTCGAAGTGGCCGCGGGCGGCGAAGATCTCGATGGCCTCGGCGCCGCCGCGCACCAGCCCGTCCAGCAGGCCGGGGTGCAGCCGCTCCTTCACGTACACGTACGTGGACATGGCTCTCAGCATCAGTAACCGACCGCCTTTCCGTGGTTGCGAGGATCGCTGGCGCCCAGGCGCTCGCCGGTACGCGCATCGATGGCGACACACTCGCCGTCGCTCCAGTCCGGCCACCAGGTACGGCCGTACTTTACGCCTTCTTCGAGCTTGTGGCCCTTGGCCGCCAGCGCCTGCGACACATCGACCGGCACGGCGTTGTACTCCAGCCGAAGAAGGTCGGGCATCCACTGGTGATGGAAGCGAGGCGCGTTCACCGCCTCCTGCAGGTTCATCCCGAAGTCCACCATGTCGGTGATGATGTTCAGGACAGTGCTGATGATGCGGGCGCCGCCGGGCGAGCCCGTCACCAGGAACAGCTTTCCGTCTTTCAGCACGATGGTCGGCGTCATGGAGGAGAGCGGGCGCTTGCCCGGTTCGATGGCGTTGGCCTCGCTCTGCAACAGGCCGTAGATGTTGGGGACGCCGGCCTTGACGGTGAAATCGTCCATCTGGTCGTTCAACAGGAAGCCGAGGCCGTCGAGGGTCACGCGCGAGCCGAAGCTGTCGTTGAGCGTGGTGGTGAAGGCGACGGCGTTGCCGGCGCGGTCCACTACCGAGACGTGCGTGGTGTGCTCCTGCTCGAGGGGCGGACGCAAACGGGCGTCGCGCTCCAGGCCGGAGAGGACCCCGGCGGGGCGCCGCAATCCTCCGCTGGGACTGGCCTGGGCCGGATGCAGCGACTCGCGCCAGGCGGCGGCGTACTGCTTGTCGAGCAGCGCCGGGACGGGGACCTTGGCGAAATCGGGGTCGCCCATGAATTCGGCGCGGTCGAAGAAGGCGCGGCGCATGGCTTCGGCGACGATGTGGATGGACTCGGCCGACCGCGCCCCCAGCGCCTTCAGGTCGTACCCCTCCAGGATGTTCAGCGCTTCGATGAGCGCGGTGCCGCCCGAGGAGGGCGGCGGGGCGCTGATGATCTCGTGCCCGCGGTAGGTCCCGCGCACGGGCTCGCGCTCCTTCACCTGGTACGCCGCCAGGTCTTGCTCGGTGATGGCCACGCCGGCCTGCTTCATGGCGGCGGCGATGTCGCGGGCCAGGGCGCCGCGGTAGAAGCCGGCCGGGTCGGCGGCGATGCGCTCCAGCGTCCGCGCCAGCTCGGGCTGGCGAAAGAGCTCGCCTGCCTGGTAGAAGCGGCCGTCGCGCTGGAAGATGCGGCGCGAGGCGGCAAACTGCGCCAAGTCGGGGTCGCGGAAGTCCACGGCGTCGTCGTAGCTCAGCACGAAGCCGCGGCGCGCCAGGCGGATAGCCGGGCCCATCACCTGCTTCAAAGGCAGGCGTCCGAACTTCTTATGAGCATAGGTGAGCCCGGCGACGGAGCCGGGCACGGCGATCGCCTTCGGGCCCACTTCGGTCGCGCCGGCGATGACCTGCCCCTGCGGGTCGAGAAACATGCCGCGGGCCGCGGAACCGGGAGCCTTCTCGCGAAAGTCCAGGAAGTGGACCTTGCCATCGGGCCTGCGCAGCAGCAGGAAGCCGCCGCCGCCCAGGTTCCCGGCCTGCGGGTGCACCACCGCCAGGGCGAAGCCCACGGCCACGGCGGCGTCCACGGCGTTGCCGCCCTGGCGCATGACGTCCACTCCCGCCTGCGAGGCCCGTTCGTGCGCGCTGGCCACCATGGCGTGGCGGGCGCGCACCGGCTCCACCGCCCCGGCGGATGCCAGGCTGGCCAAAATCAGTAGCAGAATCAATGACTTACGAACGGGGCGCATATGCGGTCCGGGAGCCCAACAGGCGCGTCCAGCTACTTGGGCGAGTCTTTGAGGCTAGCCTAGCGGGCTAGGGACAGTCAAATTCCGTAATTCACCGCCGAGCACGCCGAGAACCTCAAGAAAACTGGCCACGGATTCACTCGGATTGCGACAGATGTGCGCGGATCCGTCTGAATCCGTGAAGATTCGTGGCCAGGTTTTCTCTCGGCGGCCTCGGCGGCGAATGGCTATTTCGGCAGTGCGCGCTGGACAGCGATCTTGGTGTAGGCCAGCGTGAACCCCGCCCGCTGGGCGTTGCGCTGCGACGTGGTTCCCGGGAGCGTGACCACCACGGCGATGTCGCATCCGGCGTCGCGGCCCAGTTCGAGCCGCCTCTGTAACAGCGCCGACTGGATGCCACGGCCGCGGTACTCCTGCAAGGTGCTGGCGCCGAAGAGCGCCGCCACGCGGTGCTCCTTCAGCACCATGCCTCCACCGCCGCCGACCGGCTTTCCGCCGAGGTAAGCCAGCAGGCAGATGCTTCCCGGCGCCTGGGCGAAGGGAACGAACATGTCCGGCGGCAGCACCGGCTTGCCCTGCTCGTCGAGGAAGCCGCTCCCGACCACCTCCGAGTACAGCGCTGCCGTCGGCGGCGTGACCGGTTCTAACCGGATCCCATCCGGCGGATTGCCGAAACGCTCTTCCCTGCCCAGTTCGCGGAAGTAGACGTAGTTGAACTCGGTGACGCGGTACGGCCGCTTGCCGATCTCCTGGATGAGCGAAGGATCGGCCAGCGGGCAGACCACGATCTCCACTAGCGAGCCGCGGCTGAAGTAGAACTGCTCGACGCGGTCGAGGTCGGCAGCGGTGACCGGGCCATCCAGCCCAATGCCGATGATGTGCGTCATGGGCGAGCCGGCGCCGGCGAAGACCGCCGTGCCTCCGCCGATCTCCTCGATGGCCACGCCTAGTTCGGGATGCGCCGGGGCCAGCGCCTCGGCGAAACGAACGCCCCCGATCTCCTCCGCCGCCTCCAGGCGGCGGGCGAGGGCGATGTCAACGAATGTCATTGGATCCCTGACATGAGGTGGCGTCATCCTGAGGGCCTTCAGGCCCGAAGGACTTCGCGCGTATCGGCAAAGCCGTGAGTGCACGCGAGATCCTTCGGCGCTGAAGCGCCTCAG
>CAYTPH010000245.1:0-4479 GCA_964439635.1 uncultured Terriglobales bacterium | reverse complement strand
GGGGGTATCTAGCCCACCTAAGTTGCTGATGCTCTAAGATTTCCGGGAAAATACCCCTGTAAGTTCCTCATTCCTCAGGACTGCCGGAGAGGGGGTACCCCCCGAGTCTAGAGCGTCCGCAGGTACGCCAGGAGGTCGCGGAGGTCCTGCGGGGTGAGGCGGCTGCGGTAGGCGGGCATCTTGGCCCGGCCCATGAGGATGACGTCGGAGACGCGATCGTCGTTGGCCGGAGTGCCGCTGGGCATGTAGGGCTTGCGGAATAGGCCGCTCATCGAAGGGCCGTTGAGGTCGGAAGAGGTATAGGCGTGGTGGCAGGTACCGCAGTGCAGGTCGTAGAGCTTGCGGCCGCGGGCCTGCTGGGGATCGAGGCCGAGCTCGGCGTCGGACTTCAAGGCGGCCTGCTGCTCGGAGGGGCCGCAGCCGGCGGCCAGCGTGAGCAGCAGGGCGAGCGCGAGTGTTGTCCTGGCGGGCAAGCGTCTATTATGGTGAGCGCCGGCGATTTCTCCAACTTCCCTGCATGGCTGCGAACATCAAGCGCGTGTACGAGCCGCCCGCCGCCAGCGACGGCGCCCGCGTCCTGGTCGACCGGCTGTGGCCGCGTGGGCTGACCAAGGCCGCGGTCCAGCTGGAGGCCTGGATGCGCGACCTGGCGCCCTCCGACGAGCTGCGGCGCTGGTACCACGCGCGTCCGGCGATGTGGACCGCCTTCCGCAAGCGCTACCTGGAGGAGTTGAACGAGCCCGCCGCCAGCCGCGCCCTGGAAGAGCTGTACGAGCTGGCCGCCAGACGCAAGCGGGTGACGCTGCTGTACGCCTCGAAAAACGAGGAGCACAACAACGCGGCGGTACTGCGCGACCTGCTGAACGGGATGCGCAAGCCGCCCTCCAGCGCCGGTCCGGGGCGCGCCGTCGCGGCCCGCGTGCGCGCCCGCCGTCCCCGGCCGCGGTAGCCATGATCCTGCGCCCGCTTTCTCCGCCTTCCCCGCGACCCGGTGTGTTGCCGGTGTGGGCCGCGGTGGAAGCCACGCAAGGCGTCCGCCCGCAGCAGTCGTGGCTGATCACCCAGCCCGACCACGCGGCGCTGTCGGGCGATATTGCCGCGCACCTGGGACCGCCGCTGCTCCCGCCGCTCAGCGCCGAGGTCGTCCGCGGGATCGCGCTGCACGATGAGGGCTGGGCGGAATACGACCGCACGCTGCCGCCGATGTCGTTCCTGGATGTGCCGGTAGAGACGTTCCTGCAGGCGTGGAGCGGGTCGATCGAGCGGGCGCAGGCGGGATCGGCGATCGGTGGGGTGCTGGTGAGCAAGCACTTCTCCCGCATCGGCCAGGCGCGGCTGGAGACCAAGCCCGACTCCGCGGAGAACGACGCCGCCATACGGCGCTTCCTTGCCGGCGAAGAGCGGCGGCAAAGGCGGCTGCTGGGCGGATACCGCGGGCCTGACCCCGAGTTGCTGACCGACGTGCTGCAGTTCTGCGACCTGCTGTCGCTCTACCTGTGCTGCGGAACGCGGGAGGCGGTGGAGTTTCCGCAGTCGTTCGGAGGAACTCTGCTCCGGCTGGAGCCGCAGAGCGGAGAGGGCGCGGCCTGCCGCGTCTCGCCCTCACCGTTCGCAGCGGGAGGAGCGAGCCTGGCGGTGGCGGGAAGGCGGCCGGGAGCCGGCGGCGAAGCCCGGACCTTCGCCTTCCTGCTGTGGTAACCACCACCAGGTGACCTTCGTACAAGGCGGGGAGCGCCCTCGGTTCCCGATCTGGTGACCATCGTCGCGAGGGGCGGGATTAGGCGTTGCTCCCGCTTTTCCACCGTGATAAAAAAACGGCCATCCATGTCGGGCCAGCGAAACTCCCGCAACATCAGCCACCGCACCATGCAGGAGTACCTGTCCGCCCTGGCCGACGGCAGCAACGAGAACGCCTCCACCCGGCACAAGAAGCTGCTCTACTCCTTCGCGGAGCTGCAGTTCAAGCTGACCGGCGGGGGCAAGTGCTCCATGTGCCGGGCGCACGTGCGCCACGTGGTCCCGGTCGTCTCCGAGCGGGAAGACGGCACCACCCAGACTTTCGACTGCCTGTGCACCCGCTGCCTGGAAGCGGAGAAGGTGGGAGCGCGGGTGGTGACTCTGAACATCGGCGATGCCGTGATCCGCTACACCAGCGGCCCCAAGATGCACGCCACCTCCGAAGGAAAGCACAAGAGCGGCAAGCGCGCCGCCATCGGGAAACGCTGACCGAACTCCCTATTTTTTCTTAGGCGCCTGGTCTTCCACGATGGCCAGGACGATGCGGTCGATGAGTTCCTGCGCCCGCTTGCTGGAGAGCTTGTGGTTGTTGCAGAGGATGGCGAAGGCCACCTGGCCGCCGGAGAGCGTCTGGGCGTAGCCGGAGAGGCTGTTGACGTGGCCGAGGGCGCCGGTCTTGCCGCGGACGCGGCCCTGGGCCGAGGTCCCCTTCAGGCGCTCCGCCAAGGTGCCGTCCACGCCGGCGACCGGCAGGGTGTCGCGGAAACGTTCGCCCCAGGGCTGCAGCGGGGCATAGGCCAGCAGCTTGGTGATGGCGCGGGGCGAAACCAGGTTCTGGCGCGACATGCCGGAACCGTCGAAGAAGACGTACTCGTCGGGCGAGATGCCGGCCTGGGTCAGGAAGCCGCGCTGCACCTCGAGGCCGGCCTCGATGGTGCCGGCGGTGCCGCGCTCGCGGCCCAGCAAGCGCAGCAACAGCTCGGCATGGAGGTTCTGGCTGACCTTGTTGACCACCACCAGGTCGTCGGCCAGCGGCTGGGATTCGTAGGAACCCAGGACGAAGGCCTGGTTGCCGACCGCGGTGTGGGTGCCGCCGCCGGAGGCCAGGGCAGTGACGCTGAAGGTGGAGAGGTTCGACAGCTCGGTGTGGCGGGTGCGGGTGCGGCCGTAGACGGTGACGCCGCGCTGCTCGAGCAGATCGCGAAAGAGCTGGGCGGCGAACTCGGCGGGGTTCTCGATGGCCAGGGCGTCGCTGGCGCCGGGATCGTCGAGCGGGATGTTGCCCCATAGCAAGAGGTCGCGCGAGCCGGGCTCGCGGTTGATGTAGATCTTGCGCGGGCCGGTGCCGGGCGGGGTGGTGATGATGCGGTTGTCCACGCGGTAGTAGCCGGCGAAAGGCTCGATGCTGACGAAGGCGCGCTCGCCCGGGCGGTCGGCGGGCAGGATGCTGGCGAAGATGACGTTGTCGTTGATGGTGAGGGCGGAGACGGGCGCGCCCCACTCCCAAACCAGGTCGTCCTGCGACCAGCCGTAGGGATAGCGCTCGAAGGCGAAGTAGCTGTCGTCGGCGACCACGTCGCCGTCCACGTATTTGATGCCCTTGGCGACCAGCTGGTCGGCCAGGTCCACCAGGGCGCGGATGTGCGGCGGCTTGCGCTCGGTCTTGAGATTGAAAGGCAGGGTGCGGCCGGAGAGGTTGGGGTCGCCACGACCGACCAGCACCAGGTCGCCGGTCAGGCGGCCATACTTGTCGAGCGTGCCGTTGCTCTCGACCGTGGTCTTGAAGCGATAGTCGGGACCGATGAGGGCGAGCGCGGCGGCGGTAGTGAACAGCTTGGTGTTGGAAGCGGGGACGAAGAGGCGGTCCGCATTCTGGCCGTAAAGGCGATTACCGCTATCCAGGGAGATGACCTCGATCCCCCAGAAACCGCGGGCCGCCTCGGGGTCGGCGAGGATGGCGTCGATGCGCTGGGCGAGCGTAGGAGTACGCGCCAGCGCGGCCTGGGTGCCAACCAGCAGCAGCAGCACGAGGATGGAGCGCTTCAGCTTCATCTCTGACCAAGATTTTACCTTGATTCCGGCGGGGGCCCGCGGCTTTTGATTTGCCCGTCGCGCTGGCGAGTGGGAGCGGTAGCTGGTACCTTCTCCGCATGCGTCCCAAGTACGTGTGGAAGCTACGGCGGCGGGAGCTGCGGCTGGGAGAACGCACCCTGGTGATGGGCGTAGTGAACGTCACGCCGGATTCGTTCTCCGACGGCGGGGAGTTCCTGGCGCCGGAGCGGGCGGTGGCGCACGCCCTGGGAATGCTGGAGGAGGGCGCCGACATCCTGGACATCGGAGGCGAGTCCACGCGTCCGGGCTCGAAGTCGTCGGGCGAGCGCGGCGTGCCGGAGGAGGAAGAGCTGCGGCGGGTGATGCCGGTGGTGGAGGGCGTGCTGAAGCAGCGGCCCGACGCGGTCGTCTCGGTGGATACGTACAAGTCGGGCGTGGCGCGGCGGGCGGTGGAGGCGGGGGCGGAGGTGGTGAACGACGTCAGCGCCTTCCGCTGGGACCGGCAGATGGCGGAGACCTGCGCCGGGCTGGGCTGCGGCGTGGTGCTCATGCACATGCGTGGCAAGCCGGAGGAGTGGCGGACCTTGCCGCCGTTGAAAGATCCGGTCGAGTTGGTCAGCCGCGAGCTGAAGCACTACGGGGCGGTGGCGGTGGCCGCCGGAGTGGCGCGCGAGCGCATCGTGCTGGATC
>CAYTPH010000244.1:0-4481 GCA_964439635.1 uncultured Terriglobales bacterium | reverse complement strand
GCGCCGACGACTCGATCGAGAAGGCGGACATGGAGACGCACACCCTCCAGTTCCTCTACAAGGGAGGCGACTCGTACCACTTCATGACCACCGAGAACTACGAGCAGGTGCACCTGACCAAAGAGGTGCTGGGCGACGCCACCGACTACCTGACGCCCAACCTGAAGATCGACATCGAGTTCTACGAGGGCAAGCCCATCGGCATCGAGCTGCCGCAGACGGTGGACCTGGAAGTGATCGAGACCGAGCCGGGACTGAAGTCGGCCACCGCCAGCTCGGTGATGAAGCCGGCCAAGACCGAGACCGGGCTGGTGGTGCACGTGCCGCCGTTCATCAATGAGGGCGAGAAGATCCGCGTGGATACGGCGGAGGGGACGTACTTGGAGCGCGTGAAATAACCGGCGTCATCCTGAGCGGCTTTAGCCGCGAAGGATCTCGCGCGCATTAGCGACGCGTTTGACGCACGCGAGATCCTTCGGCGCTAAAAGCGCCTCAGGATGACGCCATCTTGGGCGATGCCACAACCTGCCGAAAACCCGCGTCTGGCGCGGCGCTACGTGGTACGGGGGCGCGTGCAGGGGGTGGGCTTCCGCTGGTTCGTGGAGCGCGAGGCCAACCTGCTGGGCCTTGCCGGCTGGGTGCGCAACAATCCCGACGGCGCGGTGGAGGTGCTGGCGGTGGGCGGCCGCGACCAGCTGGCGGGGCTGAGCCAGCGGCTGCACGAGGGGCCGCGGGCCTCGCGGGTGGAATCGGTGGACGTCTCCGAAGTCCAGCCGGTGCCTGACCTGAATTCATTCCTCATCGAAGGAGCGTGGTGACCATGTCGTCCAAGCCGGTGATGAATTGCGAACCGCTGAAGAAGCTGATCCGCGAGGTGCCGGATTTCCCCATCAAGGGCATCCTGTTCTACGACATCACCACGCTGCTGAAAGACAAGAAGGGGTTCGCGCAGCTCATCGACGCGCTCTCGGAGCACTACATCGAGAAGGAGATCGACCTGGTGCTGGGCATGGAGGCGCGCGGGTTCATCTTCGGACCGGCGGTGGCCTACCGCCTGAACGCCGGGTTCGTGCCCATCCGCAAGCCGGGCAAGCTGCCGGCGGCCACCGCGGGCATCGAGTACGAGCTGGAGTACGGCAAGAACCGGCTGGAGGTCCACAAGGACGCCATCCGGCCGGGGCAGCGCGTGCTGATCGTGGACGATCTGCTGGCCACCGGCGGCACCGCCCTGGCCACCGTGGAGCTGGCCAAATCGCTGGGCGCCGACGTGGTGGGGCTGGGATTCGTGGTCGAGCTCGACTTCCTGAAGGGCCGCGAGAAGCTGCAGGGCTACGATGTGTTCTCCCTGCTGCACTACGACAAGTAGAGACGTAGCTGGCTCCGTCTCCGGGAGACGCTGCAAGCAACGTCTCTACCGGCGGTATTCGAGCTTGCTGAAAAGCATCACCACAACGGGCACAAAGGCAACACGAAGGTCACAAAGGAACGAAACCCACGTATTTACAAACCCCGTATTCCTGCATATAGTTAGGCCGCATTCAGCTCTCCGCCGGCGCTCCGCACATTCGAGCATTCCCTGCGCGCGGGGAGGTGCCTGAACCTGGCCATCGGGAAAGGGTCCTAGCGTGGAATCCTCGACGCCCGCCGCAGCGGAAAAAGCGAAAGCCGCCCGCAAAGACTTCATCAGCTCGTTCGGCGATGCGGTGGCACGCCTGACGGCCGCCGGGGGCTCCGAGGAAGTGCTGAACGCCATCCCGGCACTGGCGGTCTCCGACTTCGGCGCGGCGCGTTCCGAGCTGTGGCTGTGGGACGATTCCAGCAACTCCGCCTACCTGACCCACGCCGCCGGACATGAGGCCGGGCATCGCCGCGACTACGCCGGCCGGGGCGCCGGGGTGCTGGGAGCGGTCGCCGAGAAGCGCCAGTTCAACGAGAACGTCGCCCTGGCGGGCGGCGCGCCGGAAGAGGCCGAATTCGGCAAGAGGACCGGCCTGAGCCACGTCTCCGTCTATCCCCTGCTGGCCAAGAGCCGGCTGGTGGGGCTGGTGGCCAACTACAGCGAGACGGCGATGAACCCGCAGACGCTGGAGTGGTGGCAGCTGTACTCGGAGATCTGCTCGGTAGCGGCGCAGGACGCGCTGGCCGCCCAGGAGAACCAGAAGACCATCAAGCAGCTGTCGCTGCTGTTCGAGGCCACGCGGCTGCTGAACTCGACGCTGGACCTGGCGGAGCTGCTGGACCTGATCCTGAAGATCGCCCGCACCGAGACCAACGCCGAGCGCGGCACCGTCTTCCTGGTGGACCAGAAGCACAAGCAGCTGTGGTCCATCGTGGCCACCGGGCTGGACCAGCAGGAGATCCGCGTGCCCTTCGGCCAGGGCGTCGCGGGCAAGGTGGCGGAGACCGGGAAGGTGATCAACGTCGCCGACGCCTACACGCTCGACTTCTTCGACCGCAGCTTCGACCAGAAGTTCAATTACCGGACGAAGTCGCTGCTCTGCCTGCCCATCCGGCACCACACCGGCGACATCGTCGGCGTCATCCAGTTGCTGAACCAGACCAAGCAGGGGCGGTTCTCGCAGGAAGACGAAGATTTCCTGTCGAAGCTCTCCGGGCACATGGCGATGGCGCTGGAGAACGCGCGGCTGCACCGCGAGGTGGTGGAGAAGCAGCGGCTGGAGAAGGAGCTGGCGCTGGCGCGGGGCATCCAGCGGTCGCTGCTGCCGGACGCGCCGCCCATCGTGCCGGGGTACGACATCGCGGTCAGCAACGAGCCCTGCTACGAGGTGGGCGGCGACTACTACGATTTCCTGAACCTGGGGCCGCAGTCGCTGCTGCTGGTGGTGGCGGACGTGGAGGGCAAGGGCGTGTCGTCGGCGCTGGTGATGTCGAACCTGCAGGCCACGCTGCGCGCGCTGGTGATGCACCTGCACTCGCTGGAAGTGCTGACGCTCTCGCTCAATGAGATGATCTGCCACGACACCAAGTCCCAGAAGTTCCTGTCGATGTTCCTGGGGCTGGTGGACACGCGACGCAACGGGCTGCACTACATCAATGCCGGGCACGTGCCGCCCATCCTCATCTCCGGCGAGACCGGGCAGTACCGGCTGCTGGAGGACGGCGGGACGGTGATCGGGCTGTTCGCCTCCACCGAGTACCAGCGCGGGTCGGTGAAGCTGCACGCCGGCGATATCCTGGTGTGCTGTACCGACGGCATCCTGGAAGCCAGCAACGCCGCAGATGACGAGTTCGGCACCGAGCGCCTGGCCGCGTCGGTGTTCAAGCACCGCGCCAAGGCTGCCGAGGAGCTGGTGCAGGCGGTGCTGCACGATGTGAACGTGTTCTCCGCCGGCGGCACCCACGTGGACGACAAGGTGCTGATGATCCTGAAGGTCACCGGCAGCGGCGCGGTGCAGCCGGCGGTGAGCAAGCTGCCGAATCCAAGGAATTAGTGGTCAGTGGCCAGTGGCCCGTGGTCAGTAAGGAGCGCCGCCCTCGACGGCGCTTCTTCATCGCAAAACAGAATGGGCGTCATCCAGAGGGCCTTCAGGCCCGAAGGACCTCGCGTGCAGCGGAAGACATCGTTGACTTCACGCGAGGTCCTTCGGCGCTAAAGCGCCTCAGGATGACGCCAGATTCATCATTAGCCAGGTATTGCTTCCGACGTTATCACTCGCTGCCCTTCGGATAAGTACCCCTTGCGGCGGAACCAGTCTTCCATCGCCTCGTGCAGGCGGTCGAGGGGGACGCGGGCGCCGATCTCCATCAGGCCATCGGCGACGGGCAGGGTGTCGTCGAAGACGGCATCGTTGGTGAAATTGCGCATGGCGAAGCTGTCCAGCCACTTGAGCGGGCAGGGCTGGCGGCGGCCGTCGGCTTCGTACTCGACGCGGAGCTTGCGGGAGAACATCGCCTCCTGTTTTACCACGCGGCAGCCATCTTCACTGCCGAGGTCGCCGAGAACGCCGAGGAAACGATTGAAAGAACTCGGCGGTCTTGGCGTGCTCGGCGGTGAGGCAGAAAAAGCGCCCGGATGGCCCGGGCGCTTGCAGGATGAAAAGAGCTACCGCTTGGCCGCTTTCAGGCGCTGCTCGAGCTTGTCGACCTCTTCGGTCATGCCCTTGGGCAGCTTGTCGCCGAACTTGGCGAAGTGCTCGCGGATGAGCGGCACTTCGGCCAGCCAGCCGTCTACGTCCACGCTCAGCAGCTCGGAGATGCTGGAGCCGGGGATGCCGAGTCCCTCGGTATCCAGGTCATGGATGCCGGGCAGCCGCCCGATGGGCGTATCCACCGCGGGGGCGTCGCCGTCGCAGCGCTCGAAGACCCATTTGAGGACGCGGCTGTTCTCACCGTAGCCGGGCCACAGGAATTTGCCCGCCTTGTCCTGGCGGAACCAGTTCACGTAGAAGATCTTGGGCAGCTTGGCGCCGGAGCGCTGGCCGATCTTCAGGTAGTGGGCGAAGTAGTCGCCCATGTGGTAG
>CAYTPH010000243.1:0-4527 GCA_964439635.1 uncultured Terriglobales bacterium | reverse complement strand
CATAACGCATTGCTTCCCAGCCACGTTTCGTGGTCCTGCTGCACCAGCTCCTGCATCTTCTTCTCGATCTTTTCCAGGTCCTCCGGGGTGAAGGGCTCCTTGCGGTAGAAGTCGTAGAAGAAGCCGCTCTCGGTGGCGGGGCCGTGGCCAAGCTTGGTCTCGGGAAAGAGCTCGAGCACCGCCGCCGCCAGCAGGTGCGCCGAGGAGTGGCGGAAGACTTCGAGCGACTCGGGGTCCTTCTCGGTGAGGATGCGGACCTCGGCGTCGTGCTCGATGGGGCGGGTGAGGTCGACCAGGTGGTCGGGTGGGGTCCCCGCCGCGCCCGGTTTTGGCGCGGTGGAGTGCTCGCCGTTCGATGAGCCCTGCGGCTTCACCTTGGCGACGATGGCCGCCTGCGCCAGCCGCGGGCTGATGGACTTGGCCACGTCCAGCGCGGTGGTGCCCCGGGGGACTTCCTTCTCGCTGCCGTCGGGCAGCTTGATCTTGATCTGGTCTGCCATAGGAGAGCTCGTACCGCACAGCCGCCGCCGGCTGCGCTGGAAGAATCTTCGATTCTAAAGGAGCCCTCGGGCGGCGGCAAACACGGCGTCCGTGTGGCCGCGGGTCGTTGACCCGCGGCGCGGGCCACAGGCCCGAAAGGTCTATGGCGCTGACGCGCCCCGGCCCGGGTCAGAGAGCCGGGCCCACACGGTCGCTCGAATGCCCACGAAAGTATCCGTACGCCAGACTTGCCACCCATCCGCCAAAAGCCACTGCTACCGGCGTCGCCGCCCATATCTGCCACTTCTGCACCGTGCCGGACACCCAGACGGCAACGAACCCCAGCGCGAACCACAGCGGCACGAACATGAAGGCGGCGAAGACAACGAACACAACGACCGCTACTACTCCCGCGGAGAATGAAGACATGCCCTTTCTGGCGGCCATGCCGCCGATTGTACGCGCCGTCCCGGTGATAAGCTGTGTCGTTTGGGAGGATCTGCATGCGCTCCGTCCTGCTCTCTTCCTTGCTAGTGCTCCTGGTTGCGATGCCGCTGTCCGCCGCCGAACCCGCCGTCCGCTCCAACATGCTGGTCTCGGCCGACTGGTTGTCGAAGAACCTGGCCAAGCCCGGACTCGTGGTGCTGCAGATCGGCCGCGACCGCAAGGCCTACGACGCCGGTCACCTGCCCGGGGCGCGCTTCGTCGGGATGAACGAGCTGGTGGTCGAACGCGCCGGCATTCCCAACGAGCTGCCACCGCTGGACGTCCTGGTCGGGCTGGTGCGCCGCCTGGGCATCGACGGGAAGTCGCGCGTCGTCCTCTACGACGACATGGATGGACTGCTCGCCGCCCGCGCCTACGTCACCCTCGACTACCTCGGCCTGGGCGACGGCGCCGCGCTGCTCGATGGCGGCCTGGTCAAGTGGAAGAAGGACGGGCGCAAGCTCTCCGCCGAAAGCCCCGCGGCGCCGCCAGCCAGCGATTTCGTCCCGCGGCTGCGGCCGGAGATCATCGTGGAAATGCGGCCCATGCGCGATCTGTCCGCCGCCAAGCTCGCCGGTTCTCCGGTCACGCTGGTCGATGCCCGTCCTCCCGAAGAGTACAGCGGCCAGAAAGCGGGCGACGGCGTGCTCCGCGGCGGGCACATCCCCGGCGCTACCAGTGTGTTTTGGAAGCAGAACCTGGTTTCCACCGACAACCCGGTGATGAAGCCCGCAGCCGAGCTGCGCAAGCTCTACGCCGGCGCCGGCGCCACGCCCAAGGGAATGGTCGTCACCTACTGCCGCACCGGCGTGCAGTCGTCGCACGCCTACTTCACCGCCAAGTACCTGGGCTACGACGTGCGCATGTACGACGGCTCGTTCCTGGAGTGGAGCCGCACCGACGCGCCGGTGGAGACAAAATAAGCTCGCGGCCGGCAGGCGGCAGTTCGCAGGTTTTGCTGCTTCCTGCCTCCTGCGTCCTGCCGGCTCACTGTAGAATGACGACTCGGATGTCCAACGCCACCCAAGCCGGCACGCTGACCGCCGCCGAGGCCGTGCGCCGCGCCGTGGTCTCGCAGGCGGCCAACGGCGTCTGCTACGCCTCGCTGGGCGAGACCGCGCTGGCCACCAGCGACATGGAGCGCATGGTCGCCGCCGTGCCCCGCGCCATCGCCGGCGCGCTCGAGCGCAAGGCCTACTACTTCGTGCCGCTCACCATCGGCCACGGCGACGAGACCCTGGTGGCCGACCGCTACGATGTCGGGCTCTCCGACCAGGCCATCTGCCACCGCAATTTGAATCTCGGGAACGCCCAGTGCGTCTTCATCTCCACCCGGCTGATGGACGACAAGTTCTCCGTCGCCTTCGAGTTCTACATCAACGTCGCCCACGCCTTCGTGGAGCGTGCCGGCGTCAGCCAGGCCTTCGCCGACCTGGCGTGGAAGCAGGTGGAGGAAAAGGTCAAGGGCGAGACCTCGCTGGACGCGCACGAGCTGCGCAAGCAGGCCACCACGCCCGGTCCCACCGCCGAGCGCTCCCGCCTGGAGTACTTCGAGGCGGCGTTCTCCGACGCCATCGCCGTCTACATGCTGTCGCTCTTCCTGGACGTGGACTACTTCGAGCTGCGCGAGCGCGAGTACCCGCTGCTTGCCCCCGCCGCGCTGGCCGAGCGCCTGCGCAAGGTCGCCGAACTCTTCCCGCCGGACCCCGGCTTCGAGTTCGCGGTCTACTACCGCCGCCGGACCTAGTTCTTCACCGCCGAGCCCGCCGAGCTTTTCAAACATCCCGAGCGAAGCGAGGGATCTGCTTTTTTCCGCGTCCTCTGCTTATGGCTTAGGTAGCACGGCGACGTGCAACCTTCACCGGATGTCGAGAGGAGTTATCTGTCCGTCCTTCTTCACTCCCAGCCGGATCGGGCGCGGCGGCCCAGCCCGCGGGATGGTGGCTTCCACCCAGAGTTCTTCGCCTGGCGAGCGACGCGACGGGTCTTGGAGGTGCTCGGGAATAAAGAATGCCGTGTTGGTGTTGACCACCACATGCTGGTCGTCGCTGCCCCGCACCACCCAGTGCGTGCCGCTGAGGCTGGCCAGTGCCACCAGTTCTCCGTTGCGCCATTCGAGGTTGGCGCGAGTCGGATCCAGGTGCGGGTGCAGCCGCTGGCCGCCCGAGCCATCCAGTACCGATCTCTCGTCCACGAGGAAACACTCGCCACGTACCTCCAGGACGAGGATCAGGTAACGGCCGCGGATGGGCAGGTCGGGATCGATGGTCGCCGTCTTGATCCAGGCGCGCGGACGGTGACTACGGTCGTAGAGCAGCTTGGCGCCGAGGCTGCCGACGATGAGGAGTTGAAGCACGGCCACGGTCAGGCCTTTGTAGAGCGGTCTCATGCGGCGGCTCCTTTCATCCGCGCGACCAGTTGGCGGCGGGTCCGCTCCAGCGTCCACCCCAGCAGCAGGAACAGCAGGCCCAGCCCCATCAGGCTGGTGGAGCGGCCCAGCTTGTCCATCACCTGGGAGAAGTAGAAAGTCAGCACGGTGATTCCGAACCCGGCAACGCCCAGGTTGATGCGCTCACTTCGTCGCTCGGCCAGCCCCCAGGCGATCATGGCGAGGCACGCCAGACCGGACCAGATGTAGGGTCCCAGGCTGGCATAGATGAACATGAGGCCCGATTCCGCGTACCGCGTGTACGGGATCGACGCGAGCACCCCTACCCAGGCGGCTGCTACCACGTTCATCCACGCCGCGCGTCCGCGGAACACTAGCGCGAGGACCGTCGGAACCACCAGCCCTGCCACCCGCGCCCAGGCGATCCACTTCGTAGGCACTTCGTGGCCCCAGCCACCGAAGGCCGATGGCATGGCCATGGCAGCCAGGGGGATCAACGTGAGCCCGCCGATCCACGCCAGCGCCTTCCGCGCAGCGCTTTGACGGGTTGCGGTGAGCGCCGAGAGATAGGTGACGGCCAGCAACAGCAAGCCTTCGAGCATCACCCGCTCACCGCCTTGCATGCGCTCCGTGGCCTTGATCCATTCCGAAGCGAGCCAGGCGGGGCCGAGCAGCGCCAGCAATGTCCCCTGTGCCACATCGCGTAGCAGCGCCCATCCCACGGCGGCTCCCAGCGCCCATAGCATCACGCCTCCGGGCCAGTGCTCCTCCAGGTGGAAGATCTGCCCGCTGAGGAAGATCGCCGCCCCGAGTGATGCCGTCCCGACTGCGTGCAGACCGGTGCTCAGCGCGGCAAAACGGCCAGCCGCGACCGCGCCGCTGACATGGAATGCGGCCACCATCGCCAGCAGAAGGGTGAAGCGAGCGGCGGGCGACATGCCGTCCCAGTGCGCCGCCACGAACAGCAGCACACCGGCCCCGAGCATCAGCGCTCCCAATCCGATCGCGATCAAGGTCGGCCAGCGCAGCCCGCCTGCGCTCTCCCGCTCCTTCTCATACGCCCGGATGCGCGAGACCGCGGCCTCGTCCAGCAGACCTGCCTTCGACCATTTCTGTAGTTGGACTTCCCAGGAGTGCGCCATAAGAGCTTCTCGCGCGAGATATACAACGCC
>CAYTPH010000242.1:0-4528 GCA_964439635.1 uncultured Terriglobales bacterium | reverse complement strand
CCGGAGAGCACAAAGGAAGGAATGGCGCGCCCGGAGAGATTCGAACTCCCGACCTTCTGGTTCGTAGCCAGACGCTCTATCCAACTGAGCTAAGGGCGCGCGGGACGGCTGAGTTGCAACTCAAGGATTATAACAAACGCGCGGCAGCCCGCGAACCGCATGCGGTTGACCCGGCACTCTACGCTCAATACCATCGCGGCCATGGTGAGACGCTCCAGCTGGACGATGCTGTTGGCCTTGGCGGCCGCATTCCCGCTTGCGGCCCAGCAGCCGGCGGCGCGTCCCGAGGTCAAGGACGAGCCGCTGCGGCCGGAGTGGTGCCGCCAGCTTCCGCGGCCGGAGTACCGAGGAATGGAGCGCGTCGCTCCCGAGGTGGAGTGGTTCGAGATCTACCGCGTCCGTCCGGGGGTGTTCGCTCTCTACGAGCCGCGCCAGTACGAGGAGGTGATCTCGTACCTGATCGTCGGCTCCCAGCGCGTCCTGCTGTTCGATACCGGGATCGGCGTGGGCGACATACGCGCGGCCGTCGGTCGCCTGACCTCGCTGCCGGTGACGGGGCTAAACTCGCACAGCCACTTCGACCACACCGGAGGCAATCACCAGTTTCGCGAGATCCTCGGCATGGGCACGACCTACACGCGCCACAACGCCCGCGGCGCCACGCCCGAGCAGATGCGCGAGGCGGTGCTGCCGGAACGCTTCTGCGGCGCGCCTCCAAAAGGCTTTCGCCCGGGGAGCTACCGCATCCACCCGTTTCACGTTTCGAGATCCGTCAAGGACGGTGAAGTGATCGACCTGGGCGACCGGAAGCTTGAAGTGCTGCTCACGCCGGGCCACACCCCCGACTCGCTGAGCCTGCTCGACCGCGCCAGCCGGCTGCTGTTCACCGGCGACACCTTCTATCCCGGGCCGCTGTACCTGTACGTTCCCGAGACCGATGTGGCGGCCTACGAGCGCTCCATCGACAGACTGGCGGGACTGGTACCGCAATTGGACCTGCTGCTGACCGGCCACAATGTACCCACCGCGAAGCCAGAGATGCTCACGCGGGTGGCGGATGCGCTGCGGCAGGTGCGTGCGGGCAAGGCGCAGTTCGTCGTTCAGGAGGGCCGCCGGGAATATCGCTTCGACGGTTTCTCGCTCTTGATGGCAGCACCGTAACGGCAATTGTCGCTGCGGCTGAGGCCGCACTGTTCTGATGACCGACCTCAACCGCCGTGGCCTTGCCGGGCGCCGTAGAGGAAGACTCGCCGGAGATTTGGTGCATCGGGCGGCCGTGCAGGGAATCCAATAGGACACACCTTGATGCTGATCACAATCACAATGCTCTTGTTCGGGCTGTTTCCTTCGACTTCTGCGGCGGAAACCGCCGTGCAGACGGTTGCCGCGGTCGACCTCCAGCGCTACGCCGGCACATGGTACGAGATTGGGCGCTATCCCAACCGATTCCAGCGAAAGTGCGCCTCGGACGTCCGCGCGGAGTACACGCTGCGCGCCGACGGCAAGGTCGAGGTCGTGAACCGTTGCCGGCGCGCCGACGGCAGCATGACTACTGCCAGAGGGACCGCGAAAGTCGTAGACCGCACGAGCAACGCCAAGCTCAAAGTGACTTTCTTCTGGCCGTTCTCTGGCGACTATTGGATCATCGGCCTCGATCCCGATTACCAGTGGGCGGTGGTGGGGCACCCGCAGCGCAAGTACCTGTGGATCCTGAGCCGAACGCCTGCGCTCTCCGCGAGTCAGGAAGCGAGTGTCTCGACGCTCATTCGGGCGGCTGGATATGACCTGGAGCGGATCCAGCGAACTCAACATCCAACCGCCGCGGGCAGATGAACGTGGTGGGACTATTCACCTGTAAGTGATCCGCAGGTCCGCGAAGTAGGCCTCGGCGCCGGCGCCGATCCACAGGCCGACCAGGCCGCGGGCGTCAGCGCCCAGCTTCAGGTCGTTCACGATCAGACAGGGCTGGGGTGCGCCGTTCACGTACAAACGCGCCTTCTGCCCCTCGACTTCTATCCGCATCTTGGTCCACACTCCCGGTTCCAGGTCGGTGTAGCTCTCGTAGACGCCCGGATTCTCCTTGCGGAGCTTGTGCCACGGATAGTCCGGGTGCGAGGTGTACTGGGTGGAGTGGTTGCGGCGGAGCTGGTCGTCGGCGCGGCCGTTGGTGGGCCGCAGGTAGAAGTTCTCGAAACGCGAGGCGTCGGGCGCGGCGCGGAAGACCATGCCGGCGAAGCCGCGCATGTCGGGGGCGGCCTCGGGAGCGTTCATGGCGGCAATATCGAACTCGATGACGCCGTTGGCGAAGTCCGTGCCCGGGACCAGAACGACCGCCGGCCCTGCTTTCGCTGCCGGATCCTCCAGCAGGCGCACCGCCTTGCGCCCCTTGTAGGTGACTGCATCCGCCTTCACACCGATGAGGGTGAGCCCCTTCGTGGAGTCGAGGCGATGGAGCTGTGGTTTGCCTCCCACCTGAGCGGCCGCCAGTGCGGAGAGCAGTAAGGCGATCAGGAATGACGATAGCGCGCGCATCGGTTCACCTTCCGGAGGTCTGGTAGAAAGTCGTGGTGACCAGGCTGTTCACCGTGCCGTCGAAGAACTCGCGGTCTTCCTGGCTGGCGGCCATGGCATCGCGGAACGGGGCCAGGTCAGCCTTCTCCAGCACCGCCTTCTTGACCTTGTCGAGATTGGCGACTCCGTTTCCAGCGATGTGCACCTGGCGGCTGACCTCCTCCGTGACCACCTTGAGCAAGTCTACGACCCGGTTCAGGAAAACGCGGTCGCGTTGGATGTCGCCGTGGCCGGGGACGAGCACGGCGGCGTCCATGCGGCCCAGACGCTGCAGAGTCTCGATCATTTCGTAGGGGTAGCCGCCGAAGAGATAGGGAACCGGGTGTACCAGCAGGTCGCCGGTGGCCACGATCTTCTCCTTGGGCAGGTACACGACCGCGTCGCCGGCGGTGTTGCCGCGGCCGAGGAACTTGATCTGCACCGGGCGGTTGCCCAGGTCCAGACTCAGGCCGCCATCGAAGGCGAGGTCCGGGGCCCGGTCATGCAACTGCTTGAACTCGACCTGCACGGTAGCGACACCCGCGGCCGCGGTCTGATACTCCTTCTTTTCGGACTCGCTGAGCGGGCCGGAGCCGTCGGGCTTCTTGCCGCTCTCCAGGATCTGGCGGAAGAGGTCGGCGCGGGCAGGGAAGCGCTCGAACCAGCCGGGGTTGTAGCCGGCCACCTGCTTGGCGGTCTCGCTCTGGGCCACGATGTGGATCCCGGGGAAGGCCTCGGCGTACACGCCGTTGCCCATGGTGTGGTCGTAGTGCCAGTGCGTGTTCACCAGCCAGCGGACGGGCTTATCGGTCCACTGGCGGATCTGGGCGATGTCCTCGCGGGCGCTGGAGGGCATGTAACAGGAATCAACGACCAGAACCTCGCGGTCGCCGATGACCACGGTGGTGTTGCCCTGGGGGAAGGTGTCGGGCGCATCGGCGTGGCGGATGACGTACACGCCCTCGGCCAGCTTGGTGACGGTGCGCTGCTTGGTGCTGACGGAATCGGCGAGCGCGATGCTGGTGAGCAGGAGCAGCAGCAGCGCCACCCTGGCGAGAATCTTCATCGACAAGCCTCCAATAAGAAAAGGACTCCAGAGCTGAGCAAGCCAGGGAGTCCGCTCGGATTCGGCGCGAGCACGCACCGTGAAGGCCCCTGCGCTCGACGCCTACGCAATCATCGGTGGCAAGTTAATCGAGGCGGGCAGGGGAGTCAATGGCCCCGGCAGCGACGGCAGGACCACTCGTCCCTCCGGAGCGCAGCTTGGCGGCGTTCAGCGCTCCATGGCGTCCTTGAACTGGCGGATGCTGGCCAGGAGGTCCCTTAGACCCTCGGTATCAAGGGAGAGCACGCCCGATTGCTGATCCATCACCAGCTCGCGCATGAGCTGGGTGGCCTGGCGGATACGCCGCTTCTCCACCAATCCCAGCAGGGGAAAGGGATCGCGGTTCTGCTTGCGCATCTCCATCCAGGTCTGTACCGCCCAGGCGGTCTGGCGGGCGTGGTCGAGGGCGCTGCGGAAGTCGTCCACGATGCGGGGATCCACGTCGGCGGTGTCAGCCTGGAGAAGGGACTCGATGGTGCGCAGCTCATCGGCGCTCTTGTTGATGCGACGATTGAGGGAAACAGCGGGAGAGACCGGCGCCGGCGGCGCCTCCGCCTCCACCGGGGCCGCCTCCCCTGGCAGCGCTCCCGCGAGGTTCTCCAGCACGGAGTTCAGCTTCTTGCGGTCGTCGATGCTGAGGCGGGTGAACGCGACGCCCATGCCGATGCCGCCATGGCAGGTGCGCACCTGGGCGGCGCAGTTGAACTGCACGCCGCGGGTCTTCAGCGTCAGCTCCAGCTCGGTCATCGGCGGCGGAGGGTTGGGGATCTCGATGTAGCAGCCGCCGGAGCTGATGTCGGTGAGGGTGGCCCAGGTGGCGACCGCGCCGGCGCGGCGCACCTGCACCCCGCCTTCGCAGGGGAAGCGCTGGTG
>CAYTPH010000241.1:0-4531 GCA_964439635.1 uncultured Terriglobales bacterium | reverse complement strand
TTCAGCGATATGGCCGCCAACTACGCCAATGGCAGCTCCGTCTACCACGGCATGACCGTCAACCTGCGCAAGCGCATGAGCAGCAAGTACGAGTTCCTGGCCTCCTACACCTGGTCGCACGCCATCGACGACTCCACCGACCTGCAGTCGCCACTGTCGCCCCAGGACAGCTACCTGCCCGATGCCGAGCGCTCCAACTCCACCTTCGACCAGCGCCACCGCTTCGTGCTCAGCGGCGTGTACCAGACGGGACGCCTGGGTGGCGACGGCTTCTTCAGCAAGTTCTTCAGCGACTGGACGGTCTCGCCCCTGGTGGAGATCAGTTCGGGACGGCCGTTCTCCATCCTGACGGCGACCCCGATCAACTTCCAGTTCGCTCCCAACAGCGCCCGGCCCAATGCCGTGCCCACCGGGACGCCCACCAACGCCTGCGGCTTCCCCACGGTGGAATCGTCCTACTCGCCCACCGGCGCCTTCCAGATCCCGTGCTACATCGACGGGACCTTCGATGGCGTCTTCACCGGTAGCGCCAACGGCAACGTGGGCCGCAACACCGGCCTGCGTCCCTACACCATCTTCACCGACCTGCGCGTGGCCAGGCGTATCCGCATCACCGAGCGGGTGGGCCTGGATGCGATGGTGGACATGTTCAACGTCATCAACAAGTTCAACGTCGCCGACGTGAACTTCCTCTACACCGAGGCCGGCCGTCCCACGGCGGCTTTCGATCCGCGGCAGTTCCAGTTCGGCCTGCGGCTGACTTGGTAAGACCGACGGTCTGACACAATGCCCCGGGGCGACCCGGGGCTTTCTTTGTCACCACGGAGACACAGAGGCACGGAGAAAGGCAGATCGAAGAAGGCAAATCGCAGAAGTCGGATTGCGCAGCTGCGGCCGCTACTTCTTCGCTCTGACTTCCTAAATCTTCGATTTCCTCCGTGCCTCCGTGGTGGATTTGGTCCCATGCACTTCTATAATGCGTGCTTCCATGAAACGCTCGGACGCCACGCTCTGCATCCACGCCGGCGAGGACCGCCACGGCCGCCGCGCCCCGCTCGCCACCGAGATCGCCCAGACCTCGGTCTTCATCCTGCCCAAGTTCGACGACCTGCGGCGCATCGCCTGCGGCGAGCCGGTCTACATGTACACCCGCTACGCCAACCCCACCACGGTCGCCGCCGAGCAGAAGATCGCCGCCCTCGAGGGCGCCGGGGACTGCGTGGTCACGGCCAGCGGCATGGCCGCCGAGCTGGTCGCCGCCCTCACCCTCTGCCAGGCCGGCGACGAGATCGTTTCCATGATGGACATCTACGGCGGCACTGTCGTGCTGTTCGAGAAGGTGCTGGCTCGGCTGGGCATCAAGACCCGCCTGGTGCCTTATCGCGATCTCGACCGGCTGGAGCGGTACTTCACGCGCAAGACGCGCATGCTGTTCCTGGAGTCCCCCACCAACCCCACGCTGCGTTGCGTGGACCTGGAGCGGCTGGCGGATGCCGCCCGCCGCCGCCGCATCCCCGTGGTCGTGGACAACACCTTTGCCACTCCCATCCTGCAGAAGCCGCTCGCCCTCGGCGCCGACATCGTCCTGCACTCCGCCACCAAGTACCTGGGCGGGCACAGCGACCTGACCGCCGGGGCGCTGGCAGGGGCGAAGCCGCTCATGAAGCAGGCCCGGGAAGTGATGAAGGCTTGCGGCGGCAACCTCGACCCGGGCGCCAGCTACCTGCTGCTGCGCGGCCTGAAGACGCTGGAGCTGCGGGTGGAGCGCGCCTGCCGCAACGCCGCCCACATCGCCGCCGAACTGTGCGCCCACCCCAAGGTGCGGCGCGTCTTCTACCCCGGCCTGCCCGGCAACCAGGGTCACGAGGCCGCCCGCCGCCAGATGAAGGACTTCGGCATGATGGTCAGCTTCGAGATCCGCGGCGGGCAGCGCGCCGCCGAGCGCTTCACCGACTCCCTCCGACTCTGGTACCTGGCGGCCAGCCTGGGCGGGGTGGAGTCGACTGTCTCCTATCCCATGCTCAGCTCCCACATCGGCACCTCGAAGGAGCGGCTGAAGCTGCTGGACGTGAACGAATCCACGGTGCGGCTGTCGGTCGGGATCGAAGACCCCGAGGACCTGATGGCCGACCTAACCCAAGCATTGGCAAGAGCTTAGGAGATACACGCAGGTGTTACTACCTAAGAAACAGCCGCTCTGCCGGATTGACCCTCTAATATTAGCGTAGTAGGATTCGCCAACATCGGCAGGGAGCTGCGGTTGGCGTCCGGCATGGCCTTATGAGCATTCGCAAACAGCATTTCTGGCTGCCGATCCTGGTCGCCCTGAGCCTGCTCGCCACCTCGTGCGAGGAGAGCAAGAAGCGGGCCGCGGTAGACCCGCCGATGCAGGCAACCGCGCCCTCCCTGGAACCCTCGCCGCCCCCCGCCCGACCTCCCAAGATCGAAGAGCAGCAGACCCCGAAGACCGACCCGGCCGAGGACATGCTGGCGCGCTCCGAGCGCGAGTATCAGGCCGGCCAGGCCAACTACGCCGCCGGCCACCTGGAGGCGGCCAAGCAGAACTTCGACAACGCCGTCACCATCCTGCTGCAGGGACCGGTCGAGGTCCGCGCCGACGACCGCCTGCAGCGCCAGTTCGACAAGGTCATCGAGAGCGTCACCGCCCTGGAGATGCAGGCGCTGAAGGAGGGCGACGGCTTTACCGAGCAGAAGGCCGAGCCCGCGCCCATCGACGAGGCCCTGGAAGCCACCTTTCCCGTGGACCCCAACATCCGCGCCCAGGCCGAACAGGAGCTGAAGCACACCCGCTCCGACCTGCCGCTGATGATGAACGACATCGTCGCCGGCTACATCACCCATTTCTCCGGCCGGGGTCGCGCCACCATCGAGCGCGGGCTGACGCGCGCCGGCCGCTACCGCGAGATGATCTCCCGCGTCCTGCGCGAGGAGGGCGTGCCCCAGGACCTGATCCACCTGGCGCAGGCGGAGTCGGGCTTCCATCCCCTGGCGCTGTCGCGCGCCGGCGCCCGCGGCATGTGGCAGTTCATGGCCAGCCGCGCCAAGCAGTACGGCCTGGAGCGCAACTGGTGGCTGGACGAGCGCCAGGACCCGGAGAAGGCCACCCGCGCCGCCGCCCGCCACCTGAAGGACCTCTACCAGCAGTTCGGCGACTGGTACCTGGCCATGGCCGCCTACAACTCCGGCCCGGCCACCGTGCAGCGCGGCGTGGAGCGTACCGGCTACGCCGACTTCTGGGAGCTGTACAAACGCGGCGTGCTGCCGCGGGAGACGCAGAACTACGTCCCCATCATCGTGGCCGTCACCATCATGGCCAAGAACCCGGAGCGCTACGGGCTGGAGCACCTTTCGCCCGAGCTGCCCCCCGAGGTCGACGTGGTCACGGTGGATTATCCCGTGGACCTGCGCCTGGTGGCGGAGTGCGTGGACACCTCCGTCTCCGCCCTGCAGGAGCTGAACCCGGCGCTGCTGCGCATGACCACCCCCAAGCAGGGCCAGTTCGAGCTGCGGCTCCCCGCCGGTTCGCGCGACAAGTTCCAGCAGGCCATCGCCGCCATCCCGGTGGACAAGCGGGTGTGGTGGCGCTACCACAAGGTCACCGCCGGGGAGTCGCTGGCCTCCATCGCCAAGCGCTACCGCACCACCGGCCGCGCCATCGCCGAGGTCAACGGCCTGGAGCCCGAGGACGAGCTGGCGCTGGACGCCAAGCTCATCATCCCCGTCACCGCCGGCACCAAGGTGGGCGACACCACGCGCTACGCCAAGCGCCCCACCCGCTACAAGGTCCGCAAGGGCGACACCGTGATGTCGGTGGCCGACGATTTCGGCGTGCCGGTGGAGAAGCTCCGCAAGTGGAACCGCCTCAAGGGCAACACTCTGCGGCGCGGGCGCGTGCTGCTGATCTACCGCCCGGAAGGGGAGCGGGAAGCCCTGGAGCAGGCCAGCTCGCGGCAGCACCCGGCCGCATCCAAGTCGCTGAAAAAAGGCAAGTTGGCAGGGACGACCACGCATACCGTGCAGCCCGGCGACACCCTCTACTCCATCGCCCAGTCGTACAACACCACGGTGGCCGCCCTGCAGCGCGACAACCGCCTGGCCTCGTCGCGGCTGCATCCCGGCGACACCCTGGTCATCAACCCGGCGAAATGAACTGGTAGCGCCGGCGCCCCGCCGGCTGTCCTGAGGGCGCCTCGCCCTCGGTCCTCCCGCAGTTGACACCTTCCGCACGGTTGCTATAATCCGCGCCGGTTTGGCTCGCACGCAGCACGCGCATTCCTAGTCGCCGGTCACTCACAGGAGGAGACATGACGCTCGACGAAATCACCCTATGGGGACGCAATGATGACGACGCCGATGAGTTCGGCGACAGCGGCTCCTACGGAGACATGGACGAGGATTACGAGGAGGAGGAAGAGGAAGAAGCGGAAGAGTCTCCCGTGAGCACCGGCACCACCGACATGGGTCCGTCCATGGGCGCCGGCGAGACGGCTCCGCCTCCCGCGCCTCCGGT
>CAYTPH010000240.1:2287-4597 GCA_964439635.1 uncultured Terriglobales bacterium | reverse complement strand
AGTTTAATCACTGCGACTGCTTCAGGCAGTCAATCTTGGCTCGATGGTCACTGTTCAAAACTCGAAGTACTCCTCGATTGAACAATACGCCACCGAAATGCTTTGGTGACGCCTGCTCATCGACGCGAGCACCCACACAAATTACTTGATCAGGCTGATTTTTAGAGAGCGTGTCGGGGAACGAGCCCCGACCAAGAGGGTGCGCATTATACGCCGCGACTTCGGGTCGTCAACACCCTCCGGGGAAAATATTTGCTGCACCTGCGCCGGGGCTCGCCCGGAACCGCGAGTGCGGATGCCGGGCACAACCAAACCGCTGCTTGCAGGTCCAACATCTTGGCATAAGCTTTGAGTGTTGCGAAGCCCGACGGCAGGGCCGAACTTGCCGCAGATCAACGAACCCTTGACCCCTGGAGCCCTGATGAGCATGCACCGGATGTCCGTGCCCTGGCGCGGTGGCCTGACGGCAGCCCTCCTCGCCCTGACCCTTCCGGCCGCGGCCGGAATGTACAAGTGGACGGATGCCGACGGCCAGGTCCACTACACCCAGAGCCCGCCGCCTGCCGGGGTGCAGGGGGAGGAGCTGAAGGCGCCGCCGAAGGTGGACAGCGAGAGCGCCGTCGAGGAGCTGAAGGCCCAGCAGAAGGGCTATGACGAGCGCGTCGAGGACAAGGCCAAGGCCGAGAGCGAAGCCGCCAAGACGGCCGACCAGGCGGCGGAGAAGGCCCGGTACTGCGAGCAGCTCCGGGCGGATCTCGCCGGCCTGCAGACCGCCCAGCGCATCTTCACCGGCGAAGGCGCCGACCGCCGCCGGCTGGGCGAAGACGAGCGCCAAGCCAAGATCAAGGACATCGAGGCCAAGCTCGCCAAGGACTGCGGCTAGCCCCCACACTGCCGCCTTTCGCGTGACGGCGGGTCCTCCGGCGGGGCCCGCCGTTTCTGTTTGTGAGCCGCGCGCATGGCGTAGAATCACGCCCTTTCAGCCCAACCCGGTACCGGAGCCCACGATGCGGTTCACCAAGCTGCTCATCCCCACCCTGCGCGAGGTCCCGGCCGACGCCGAGATCATCAGTCACCAGTTGATGCTGCGCGCGGGGCTGATCCGCAAGCTCGCCGCGGGCATCTACACCTGGCTGCCGGTGGGCCTGCGGGTGCTCCGTCGCATCGAGAACATCGTGCGGGAGGAGATGAACCGCGCCGGCGCGCAGGAGGTCCTCATGTCGGGCGTGCTGCCGGCGGAGCTCTGGCAGGAGTCCCTGCGCTGGGATCAGTACGGGCCGGAGCTGCTGCGGCTGAAGGACCGCCACGAGCGCGACTTCTGCCTGGGGCCCACGCACGAGGAGGCCATCACCGACCTCATCCGCCGCGAGATCCGCAGCTACAAGCAGCTGCCGGCGAACTTCTACCAGATCCAGATGAAGTTCCGCGACGAGATCCGGCCGCGCTTCGGCGTGATGCGGGCGCGGGAGTTCCTGATGAAGGACGCCTATTCCTTCCACCTGACCCAGGAGTCCCTGGTGGAGACCTATCGGCAGATGCACGAGACCTACTCGCGCATCTTCTCGCGGCTGGGACTGCGCTTCCGCGCCGTGCTCGCCGACACCGGCAACATCGGCGGCAGCGGCTCGCACGAGTTTCACGTGCTGGCCGAGACGGGCGAGGACCGCATCGCTTACTCCGACGCCAGTGACTACGCCGCCAACGTGGAGATGGCCGAGGCGCTGCCCCCGGCCGGGGAACGCCCGGCGCCGCGCGCCCCCATGGGCGTGGTGAATACCCCGGACGTCCATACCATCGAGGCGCTGAGCGCCTTCCTGAACGTACCCGCCAGCCAGACCGTTAAGACCCTGATCGTCGATGCCGCGGAGGGCGGGGTGGTCGCCCTGGTGCTGCGGGGGGACCACGAACTCAACGCCGTGAAGGCCGCCAAGCTCGACGGGGTGGCCTCGCCGCTGCGCATGGCGGACCCGGCCGTCGTCCGCCAGCACGTGGGATGCGACGTAGGTTCCATCGGTCCGGTCGGCCTGAGGTGCCCGGTGCTCGTCGACCGTGCCGCCGCGGCGCTGGCCGACTTCGTCTGCGGCGCCAACGAGGACGGCAAGCACCTCACCGGCGTCAACTGGGGGCGCGACTGCCCCGAACCGCTGGCCGTGGACATACGCAACGTGGTGGAGGGCGATCCCAGCCCCGACGGCAAGGGGACGCTCAGGATCACCCGCGGCATCGAGGTAGGCCACATCTTCCAGCTGGGCACCAAGTACAGCAAGGCCATGAAGGCCACCTGCCTCGACGAGAAAGGCAAGGCGGTGG
>CAYTPH010000240.1:0-2277 GCA_964439635.1 uncultured Terriglobales bacterium | reverse complement strand
GGTGGAGATGATCATGGGCTGCTACGGGATCGGCGTCTCCCGGCTGGTGGCCGCCGCCATCGAGCAGAATCACGACGAGCGGGGCATCATCTGGCCGGAGGCCATCGCGCCGTTCACGGTGGCACTGGTGCCCGTCAGCATGCACAAATCAGAGCGGCTGCGGCTGGCGGTGGAGGAGCTCTACGGGCGGCTGTGCGCCGCCGGCATCGACGTCCTGCTCGACGACCGCCAGGACCGCCTGGGCGTCATGCTCAACGACATCGAACTGCTGGGCATCCCGCACCGCCTGGTGCTCAGCGATCGCGGGCTGGATGCAGGCACCGTGGAGTACCAGGGGCGCCGGGACACCACCAAGCAGGACCTGCCGCTGGCCTCGATCGCGGAGTTCCTCCGGGCGCGTATCGCGGCGGCGCTCGCCTAGCGCCCCGGCACGCCCGCGGCGCCGCCTGCCCGCCCGGCCCGCCCTGCTTGAGGGACTCAGCGGACCGAAAACTCTGTCCAGCCGTCGTCCTGCGCGGTGTTAGTAATCACTCCGTTCACCGCGGCCTGGGGTGGCCCACGATGCAGCCACTGCCGGAACTCCTCCAGGGCGGCGGGTGAGCCGGAGGCCATTACCTCCACGCGACCATCCGGCAGGTTACGTACCCATCCGGTTATGCCCAGGCGCCGCGCCTGCCTCTGCGTGTAGGCGCGGTAGCAGACGCCCTGGACCCGTCCGGAGATGAGGCAATGGATGGCGGACTTCATGACTTGCCCTCGGCCAATCGCGGCGCGGGACGACCGCGCACCGTCGCCGGGCGCGGCTCGGTGCGGGGGCCGTCACCCGGCTGCTAGAATCCGGCGCAAAGATAAGGGGGATGCGACATGAAGGCAAAGGTCACCATCTACCACAACCCGCGCTGCTCGAAGTCGCGCGAGACGCTCGCCCTGCTTCGGGAGCACGGCGTCGAGCCGGAGGTCGTCGAGTACCTCAAGACCCCGCCGGACGCCGCGACCATTAAGCGGCTCCTCCGTCAGCTCGGCATCGAGGCGCACGAACTGCTGCGGAGCAAGGAGGCGGAGTACAAGACCGCCGGGCTGGATCGCCCCGGTGTCACCGAAGCCCAGGCGATCGCCGCCATGGTGGAGCATCCGATCCTGATCGAACGCCCCATCGTGGTGGTCAAGGATCGCGCGGCGCTGGGGCGCCCCCCGGAAGCCGTGCTGAAGCTGCTCTGAGGCCGGGGCCGAAGGCCGGCATGACCGAGATCCTCGTCCTGTACTACAGCCGCCACGGCGCCACCGCGCAGCTGGCGCAGTACGTGGCCCGCGGTGTCGAACAGGTCGATGGCTGCAGCGCGCGCCTGCGCACCGTTCCCGCCGTCTCCACCGTCGTGGAGGCGACCGAGAGCGCCGTGCCGCAGAAGGGCGCCCCGTACGCCACCCACGAGGACCTGCGCGACTGCGATGGGCTCGCCCTGGGATCCCCGACGCGCTTCGGGAACATGGCGGCGCCGTTGAAGTACTTCCTCGATGGCACCGGCGATCTCTGGATCTCCGCGACGCTGGCGGGCAAGCCGGCCGCGGTGTTCACCTCCACGGGCAGCCTGCACGGAGGGCAGGAGAGCACCCTGCTCACGATGATGGTGCCGTTGCTGCACCACGGCATGCTGTTGCTCGGCCTGCCCTATTCCGAGCCCGAGCTCATGACCACGCGCAGCGGCGGTGGGCCCTATGGCGCCTCGCACCTGGCCGGCGCCGGCTCCAATCAGCCCGTGACGGACGAGGAGAGGAAGCTGGCCATCGCCCTCGGCCGCCGCCTGGCGGCGACCGCGCACGCCCTGCGGCGTGACCGCATCCAGGCCGCGCAACAACAGCAGCAATAGACCTCCTCGAAGCGCCGCCTCCCGCGCCCGGGGAGGCGGCGGACGTCGCGACTATTCCAGTATGGCCTTGTAGCTCGCGTAGGTGGCCGCGCACAGCAGCGGACCGACCACCAGCAGCCCCAGGAACATCGGCAACGCGGCGATGAAGGTGAGGATCACCGCGACGATGCCGTAGACGATGAACGGCACGATGTTCTGCAGGCAGGCGCTGAAACTGCCCTTGATGGCCTCCACGGGCGCGACGTCCTGGAACATCACCAGCGGACCGGCATAGACGAAGGCCATGCCGATCAGGAATCCGGCGACCAGCCCGATGACCAGGGACAGGCCCATGCCCCCGGCCGCCGCCATGCCGGCCCCTGCCTCCCCGCCCATCAGCGCCCCGCCTATCAGCGCCGAACCGCCCATGATG
>CAYTPH010000239.1:0-4602 GCA_964439635.1 uncultured Terriglobales bacterium | reverse complement strand
TGTCCACCGCCTTCATCAGGCCGATGTTGCCTTCCTGGATGAGGTCGAGGAACTGCAGGCCGCGGTTGGTGTACTTCTTGGCGATGGAGACGACCAGGCGGAGGTTGGCCTCGACCAGCTCCTTCTTGGCCTTCTCCGCATCCATGTCGCCCTGGATGATCTCGCGCTGGGTGCGGCGGAGCTCCTGGAAGTCGACGCCGGCGTCGGCCTCCATCTTCTCCAGGTCGCCGCGGAGCTGGCGCTGCGAGCGGCGGTACTCCTTGCGCAGCTCCTCGGAACGGGTGGCCTCGTACTTCTTCTCCAGGTTGTTGACCTGGCGGTCGAGGGCGCGCATGGCGTCCACGGTCTTGTTGACCTTCTCGATCAGGCGCTTGCGCTCGGAGTTGGTCCAGGGGACGCGGCGGATGATGAGCGAGATCTCCACCTGCTCGCGGCCGAGGTTCCAGCGGCAGCGGCGGTGCTCGCGCGGCTTCTTCTTCTCCACGATGCCGGCCAGCTTCTCGGAGAGCTGCTGCGCCTTCTTGTAGTGCCTGGCCAGCTCATCGGTGCGGCCGGTGATGTCCTTGATGCGGTTGATGAGGATCTCTTCGGTGAGCTCCTCCTCGTCGAAGATGACGATCTCCTTGATGGAGCGGACCTGCTTCTTCAGGTCCTCGCCGATGGCGATGACTTCGCGGATGATGATGGGAGAGCGCGACAGGGCCTTGAGCACGCGCAGCTGGCCACGCTCGATGCGCTTGGCGATCTCCACCTCGCCCTCGCGGGTGAGCAGGGGCACGGTGCCCATCTCGCGCAGGTACATGCGCACCGGGTCGTTGGTCTTCTCCAGGGCGCCGGGGGTGAGGTCGAGCTCGACGTCCTCGCCGGCCTCGATCTCCTGCTCGAACTTCTTGGCCATCTCGGACGAGGGAAGGCCCTTGGGGCCTTCGAGGACGTCGATGCCCTGGGTGCCGATGGTGGTGAGCAGATCGTCGAGGTCGTCGGCGGAGTGGACGTCGCCCGGGATGAGGTCGTTCACCTGGTCGTAGGTGAGGTATCCCTTCTCCTTGCCGGTGTCGATCAGCTTCTTGATGTCGTCGAACTTGTCGTCGAGAGCCAAAGAAATTCCTTCTTCCCAGTCCTATGCAGGCATAGGGCGGCTACCGCATGAACGTGCAGCGGAGACTACGGATGGATGGCGCAAGGGCGAAACCCTTTAATGTTAGCACATTAGCCGGATCCGTCACCAGCCCCGCCACACTCGCCTGTTCACGAAAGTTCGCCCATAACATTAGATGGCTCAAAGAGTTAAATGGTTCCTAAGCGTCTGCACAATTTTTCCCCTCGCCTCTCCGCCGTATCTACACATTCCGAGCGCAGCGAGAAGGCCCTACCCTCTCCCGATGATTCGCTTGGCGGGAGGGATCCCTCGCTGAGCTCGGGATGTGTGGAAAGGATCCCTCAATGGGCCGCGAGTTCACGGTCAATGCGGAGCTTTTCCTGCATGAGCTGGGCGAGCGAAGCGGAATCGTTGCGGCGCTCGGCCTCGGCGATCTGGGTGCGGATGTGCTGCTGCTGCCGCTGCAGGACGCGGCGGCGCAGGGCCGAGAGCGCCTCCTCCAGCAGCTCGATGCTGAGTTCCTCCTCCTCGTTGATCAGCGTGGTCGCCAGCAGCTTGCGGTCGGGGTCCGAGAGTTCGAGCGACATGGGGTCGGCGCCTGGCTGCATGCCGAGAAGGGCCTCGATCAGCGACTCGGCGGCGAGGCCGCGATGCAGGTGCTCGGTGGTCAGGGTGTATTCGGCCTGGCGGCGGAGGTCGGGGATGGCGTCTTCGCCGGAGCGGTCGCTGACGTGCTCTCCGCGAGTTTCGTCGCCAGCGGCGAGGGCGCGAATGATGAGGCGCTCGGCGGGAGTGACCTGGGCTTCTGCCGCTGACTTCACTCCGCCCGAACGGGTGGTGGCGGCGTGCCGCAGCTCCTGCTTGAGCACGGCCGAGTCGATGGCCAGCTTCTGCGCGATGTCGTTGGCCAACTCGTCACGCACGATCCGGCTGGGCACGCGCTGGATGTGGGGCAGCAGGAAGTTTACCGCCTTTACCTTGCCCTCCGGGCTGCGGGGGAACTGCGCCCGAGCGCGTTCGATGAGGTAGTCGAAGTAGCGCTGCGCGCCCTTGAGCGCGGCGGCGTAGCCCTCTCTGCCCTGGCGGCGGATGAACAGGTCCGGGTCGAAGCCCTGCTCCAGCGAAAGGACCTTGATGTTGAAGTCCTCGGCCACCAGCAGGGCGAGGGAGCGCTCAGCGGCGGCGGCGCCGGCGGTGTCAGGATCGAAGTTGACGATGATGTTGCGGGTGAAGCGTGCCAGCAGGCGCACCTGGGCCTCGGTAAAGGCCGTGCCTGAACTGGCGATGACGTTGTGGAAGCCCGCCATGTAGACCGACAGGCAGTCCATCTGGCCTTCGACCAGGATGACGTAGTCGAGCTTGCGGATGGCCTCCTTGGCCAGGTGGAGGTTGAACAGGACGCGCGACTTCGAATAGATGGCAGTCTCGGGCGAGTTCAGGTACTTGGGCCCGGCCTTCTCGTCCTGCGCCAGGGTGCGGCCGGTGAAGGCGATGATCTTGCCGCTCTCGTTGGTGATGGGGAACATCACGCGGTTGCGGAATTTGGAATAGATGGTCGCCTGGCGCTGGTCGTTGGTCGCGGGCCCGGAAGAGCTTCTTTCGGCATCCGCCTCCTTCCAGGAAAACAGGCCCGAGGCTTTCAGGACCTCTTCGTCGAACTGGCTGCGGGCGCGGTCGCGCAGCAGGAAGCCGGAGTCGGGGGCGAAGCCGATGCGGAAGAGCTTGATGGCTTCGTCGGCAACGCCGCGGCCGGCAAGATACTCGCGGGCGTGCGCGCCTTCCGGCTTGCGCAATTGCTCCTCGAAGAACTTGCAGGCGAGCTCGTGCAGGTCGATGAGCTGGCCGCGGAGCTTGGCCTCGCGCGCCTCGGCGGGCGAATCGAAGTGCTGCTTGGGGAGGGCGATGCCCAGCTTCTGCGCCACCAGGCGCACGGCTTCGGGAAAAGTGATGTTTTCCAGCTTCTGTACGAAGCTAAAAACGTCGCCGGAGGCGCCGCAGCCGAAGCAGTGGTAGAACTGCCGCGTGGCATGGACGGAGAACGAGGCGGTCTTCTCGTTGTGGAAGGGGCAGAGGCCGGAGTAGTTCTGCGCCCCAGCCTTCTTCAGCTTCACGTACTCGCCCACGATGCGGACGATGTCGGCCTGCTGCTTGACCGTGTATGCGAAGTCGCCGGGGTTGGCCATGAGGGCAGACTGCTCCGCGGGCATTGTGCGGCCCGGATGGCAGGCACTGCACGAGGATTCTAGCGGTGCCCTGTGGAAAAGCTCTGCAAAACCGTGGTTAGTCGTGGAGTATGGAGGATAAAGACTCACCACGGAGGACACAGAGGAAAGCTAAACGTGGGCGGAGCGGGCCTGCTGCTTCAGACGCTCGATCTGGGCGAGGTGGTTGGGTTCGTGGCCGGACATCATGGGGATAAGGTCTTCGAGCGTGACCTTCGCCTTCCTCTCCGGATGAAAGGCGCCCTTGGAGAGGTCCGCGGGGCGCAAGCGGCGGAGCAGGCGCAGGTTGGCCTTGCGCGCGGCCTGGTAGGCGGCCAGCAGCTCGTCGGGCGTGGCGCTCGTGTAGCCGAGGTTGCGCGCCCACTCATCCTGGTCGATGGGCGCGATGACCGGCTCGCGATCGGCGATCATCTGCCGCATGCGGTAGCCGTAGAGCACCTCGATGTCGGCCAGGTGGCCGAGGATCTCCAGGATGCACCACTTGTCGGGGGCGGGCTTGAAGCGAAGCACGGCCGCATCGAGTCCGGAGACCGCTTCCGCGATGCGGGAGGGGCCCTGCTCGATGGCGTCGAGGTGCTTGCGGAATTCCTGCTCGGTCATGGCGAACTCCGAAGGTAGGGCTCCCTCGCTGCGCTCGGGATGATCAAGAAAGATGCAATCTCCGCGAAATCAGACGCGCAAATCTACCACGGTCGCTCCGGCGCCGCCCTCGTTCTGGGGCGGTTCGGTGACGGAGGCGACCTGGGGGTGGTTCTGCAAATACTGGCGCAGGGCCTTGCGCAGGATTCCCATGCCGCTGCCGTGGACGATGCGCACGCGGGCGGCACCGGCCAGGAAGGCGCGGTCGAGGAACTTCTCTACCCGCCGGGTGGCCTCGTCCACGTTCTGTCCGATGACGTTGATCTCGGTGGCGACGCCCGCCTCCTCCTCGACGCTGACGCTGACGCCGCGGGCGCGGGCGGCCTTCACCGGCGAGTCGGAGGCGCGGATGATGACCTCGGCGATGTCGTCGCGCGGCACCTTCAGGCGCATGGCGCCCATCTCCACCTCGAAGTGCTGGTCGTCCACGCGGCGCTTGATGACGGCGTTGCGGCCCATGGACTTCAGCTTCACGGTATCGCCTTCGGAGACGTGCTTGACCTCGGCGGGGCGGGCGTTGGGGTCGCCTGAATCCGCGCCCGTGGTGTGAGCGACCACGGTCTGATTGAACTCCTCGCGGAACTCGCGGCGGAGCTTGGCGATGCGGCGCTCGGCGTCCTTGGAGAGCTTGAGGGCGGCGGC
>CAYTPH010000238.1:0-4621 GCA_964439635.1 uncultured Terriglobales bacterium | reverse complement strand
GATCCAGGGCAGAAGCACGAGCAAGGTGGGGCCCGGCGTGCGCCAGTCCGCCACCGCCTGGAGACCATTGTCGGCGACGTGGTGGTGTACCTTCCCCCCGACCTGCCGGTCACCGTCCGCGCCATCATCGACAGCGCCTTCGGCCACCGTATCCGCTCCGAATTCTCCGAGATGAAGGTCAGCTCGGAAGGGCCGGAGTGGGGACCGAAGGAGATCTACGGCGACGCTGCTATCAACGGGGGCGGCCCGGTGCTGAAGATCCACACCACGCAGGGCAACATCGACCTGCGGAGAGGCAAGAAATAGGGAGTACGGCCATGAAACCGATCCTTTTCATCACCGTCCTGCTGGCGCTGGCCGCGCCTGTCCCGGCCAGCGTTGTTCCCCCTGAGCCGCCGATGGGCGGAGACGAGGGGTACGGGGAGCAAGTGTCGTATCTGGGAGTGGACACGCGCGACGTCACCGCCGACCGCGTGGGCCCGCTCAAGCTCAAGGAAGAGCGCGGCGTGGAGATCACCGTTGTGGACCAGGATGCTCCCGCCGGCAAAGCCGGCCTCAAGGAAGGCGACGTCATCCTCGAGTTCAACGGCCAGCGCGTGGAAAGCGTGGAGCAGTTCCGCCGCATGATCCGCGAGACCCCTCCCGGCCGCACCGTCACCCTGGGCATCATGCGCGACGGACAGGGCCAGAACGTGCAGGCCACCCTCGCCGACAAGCACAAACTCTTCGCCGAGAAGTTCAAGTACAAGTACAAAGACAAGCACCGCGCCATGGCCGTGCCGCCCGTTCCCCCCGTCCCGCCCATGCCCGCCGTGCCGCCCATGGAGTTCGACTTCCGCGTGTCCTCTTCCAGCTATGGCCTGCAGGTGGAGAACCTGACGCCGCAATTGGGCGAATACTTCGGAGTGAAGAACGGCGAAGGCGTGCTGGTGCGGTCGGTGGAGAAAGGCTCGCCGGCCGAGACCGCCGGTTTCCGCGCCGGCGACATCATCATCCGCGTCGACAAGGAGCGCATCCTCGACCGCGGCGACTGGCGCGGCGCCATGCGCCGCCGCACCGGCAAGGTGAGCATCGGGGTCATGCGCAACAAGGCCGAGCAGACTCTGTCCCTCGAGTTGCCCAAGGGAGACGAGGATTCCCGCCGCTGGCGCTTCGAATTCCCGGACGTGGATTTCGACTTCGACGCCCTCGAGCGGGAGATCGCCGCCTTCCGCCCGGAGTTCGAGGCCACCATGCGCGAGGCCCTGCGCGTCAGCCATGGTGAGATGAAGAAGGCCATGCGCCAGGCCCGCGAGGAGGCCCGCAAGGGCATGGAGAAGGCCCGCGAGGAGCTCCGCAAAGCCCAGCGCGAGCACGCCGTCGAAACTCAGTAGCGTGGTAGAGACGTAGCTTGCTACGTCTCCACCGTGGACGACGCAAGGCCGGACTTCCCGGCCTTTCTTCTTGGTCCGCATCCGCCACAGGACGGCAGGGCATCTCCTGTTGTCGAGGATCAAGAGAGGAGATCGGTGGGATCCGTGTGGATCCGTGGTGAGCTTTTCAGGGTCCCGGGCGACGAAGCTTATTCGCTCCACCGCCGGAAGATGAGCGAGCCGTTGGTGCCGCCGAAGCCGAAGGAGTTGGTCAGCGCGTACTCCAGGTCCGGCGCCTTGCGGGCGGTGTTGGGCACATAGTCGAGGTCGCACTCCGGGTCGGGGTGCTCGTAGTTGATGGTCGGCGGCAGCACCTGGTCGCGCAGCGCCAGCACGGTGATGCCGGCCTCCAGCCCGCCGGCGCCGCCCAGCAGGTGCCCGGTCATGGACTTGGTGGAGCTCACCGGCGGCGGCGTGGGCCCGAAGGCCCGCTTGATGGCCGTGGTCTCGATCTTGTCGCCGATGGGCGTCGAGGTGCCGTGGGCGTTGACGTAGCCCACCTGCCGCGCCTCGATCTTGGCGTCCCGTATGGTGTTCATCATCACCCGGTAGGCGCCGTCGCCTTCCTCCGCCGGCTGGGTGATGTGGAAGGCGTCGCCGCTCATGCCGTAGCCCACCAGCTCGGCGATGATCTTGGCTCCGCGCCGGCGGGCGAACTCCAGCTCCTCCAGGATGAGGATGCCGGCGCCCTCGCCTACGATGAACCCGTCGCGCTCCGCGTCCCACGGCCGCGAAGCCTTCTGCGGCGCGTCGTTGCGGGTGGAGAGCGCCCGCATGGCGGCAAAACCGCCGACGCCCATGGGGGTGATGGCGGCCTCGGTGCCACCCGCGATCATCACCTCGGCGTCGCTGCGCTGGATGATCTTGAAGGCGTCGCCGAGAGCGTGTGCGCTGGTGGTGCAGGCGGTGCAGGTGGCCTCGTTCGGCCCCTTGGCCCCGTAGCGGATGCTCACGTGCCCCGCCGCCAGGTTCACGATGGCCGCCGGGATGAAGAACGGCGAGATCTTGCGCGGCCCGCCCTGCAGCAGCGCCGTGTGCTCGCGCTCGATCACGTCGAACCCGCCGATCCCCGAGCCGATGTGCACCCCCACCCGCTCGGCGTTCTCCGCCGTCACCTGCAGCCCCGACATCTTCATCGCCTCGTCCGTGGCCGCCAGCGCCAGGTGGATGAAGCGCCCCATCTTCTTGATGTCTTTCTTCTCGATGAAGTTGAGCGGGTCGAAGTTCTTGACCTCGGCGCCGATCTGGCAGGCGAACTGGGAGGCGTCGAAGTGGGTGATGCGGTCCACCCCGCTCTTGCCCGCCAGCAGGTTCCGCCACACCTCTTCCGCGGTGTTGCCGACAGCGCAGATCAGGCCCAGCCCGGTGACTACGACTCTACGTGACAAAGGTTGTGTCCTTAGCGTGACAAATCCCGAGCTTGCGCCCGGGATGGTTGATGGATGAGATCCCTCGCTACGCTCGGGATGACGCCGGCGGGCTCACGCTTGACTCGCCTCCGGCTTGTCGCGCTCACGCCCGCCAAGCGGCGTTACTTCGCCTTGGCGTGCTGGTCGATGTAGTCGACGGCGTCCTTGACGGTGCGGATCTTCTCCGCGTCCTCGTCCGGGATCTCGATGTCGAAGGCTTCCTCAAAGGCCATGACCAGCTCGACCGTGTCGAGCGAGTCGGCGCCCAAGTCGTCCACGAAGCTGGCCTTGGGAGTCACCTCGCCCTCATCGACGCCGAGCTGCTCCACGATGATCTGCTTCACTTTTTCTTCCACGCTGGCCATTGAACAGGTATCTCCTTGCGGGGCTCAACAAACTGGCTAGTGTACTTGCCGGATAGATAGCCGTAAAGCGAACCTACAGGTTAAATGCTGCGCCGGGGGGCGTCAATGTGGGACGGGGGCCGACTGGCCCCGTCCCGGCTGCTCTACCGGTCCCGGAGGCGTTCGACCGTATCCACAAGCTGCTTGAATGTCTTCAAATCGGGGAGTTCGTCGTCCCCGATTTGGACCGCGAATTCCTCCTCGATCTGCATGGCGATTTCCAGCCGGTCGAGGGAATCGGCGCCGAGGTCGTCGTCGAATCGCGAGTCGTCGGTCACCTGCTCCTCCGGGGCATTGAGCCGCTCCGCCACCATCCTTCGCAGCCTCTCTCTGACATTGACTTGTACTTCTGCCATTTGCGCACACTCCTTCGGCCCGGTGCACACACCGGCGTAGATGTTGGATCGAAAGGAAGAAGGTACTGGCGGCCAAAAGGTAGAGCGGCCCAAGGACCAGTCGGGACCACCGGTCAGAAAATAGCCTACGACGATGCAGAAGCGAGGTCAACCTGGCGGTTCGCGTGCTCTAATGAACTGGCAACCGGCAAAAGGGAACCGGGAACTATGCGGGCAGTGGTGCAGCGCGTGAGCCGCGCCAAAGTGACGGTGGGCGGGGAGGTCACCGGCCAGATCGGCCTGGGCCTGCTGGTCCTGCTGGGCGTCGGCCAGGGCGACACCGAGGCCGCCGCCGACTACCTCGCCGACAAGGTCGCGGGCCTGCGCATCTTCGAGGACCCCGGCGGCAAGATGAATCTGGCGGTCGCCGACGTAGGCGGAGCCGTGCTCGTGGTCTCGCAGTTCACCCTGCACGGCGACGTGCGCCGCGGCAAGCGCCCCTCCTTCGACGCCGCCGCGCTCCCCGAACAGGCCCGCCGCCTCTACGAGTACTTCGTCTCCCGCATCCGCACCGCCGGCCTGCCCTGCGAGACCGGCCGCTTCCAGGAGATGATGGACGTCGAACTGGTGAACCAGGGCCCGGTCACCATCCTGCTTGACTCCGAGAAGACCTTTTAGCTCGCAGGGGGCAGGAAGCAGGCGCGAAACGTCTTTCCTGCCTTCTGCTAGCGGCCAGCTAGCAGGATCTGGTCCGCCACTTTGGCAGCGTCCACTGCCGTCCGCACATCGTGCACGCGCACGATATGCGCTCCTTCTAGGATCGATGCCGTCACCGCCGCCAGCGTCCCGTAGAGCCGCTCCGCCGGCGGCGCGTCTTTCCCTTCACGCGCCAGCGTCCGCCCCAGGAACGACTTGCGCGACGTGCCCGCCAGCAGCGGGAACCCCAAATGGTTCAGCTCCCCCAGCCCCGCCAGCAGCGGGTAGTTCTCCTCGAAGTTCTTGCCGAAACCGAAGCCCGGATCCAGGACGAGGCGCTCGCGCGCCACTCCGGCGGCCACGGC
>CAYTPH010000237.1:0-4638 GCA_964439635.1 uncultured Terriglobales bacterium | reverse complement strand
AAGCATGGTTTATCTGTGCAGAAGCTCCAGCAGGATCAGTTCTTTGGGAACGTCTGCCAGGAGCACAGGGGTGAAGTCGGAGCGGAACCAGCGGACGTCCCCTTTGGATGTCGTATTGGAAACATGGATGTAACAGCCCTCCAGAAGATGAGGCCGGAGGCTCTGCGCCCACACAAAGGTGGGCACTGTAATGTCCATGTACATCTCTGTACCGTAGAACAGAAGACAGCGTTCTTGACTCACGCCGGCACACCTTCAACGATTTCCTCGTTGGCCAACTCGATCATGGCCTTCTTGTAGGAAGAGCCTTGGGTCGAGATGTGGTAGCCCTGGGCGTAGATGCGTCCACGCTTGTCCACTTTGTGGGTGAGGTGGAACTCATTGCCCAGGTTGTGCATGAGCATGTACATCTTGGCGCTGGTGGCTTTGAAGGCTGGCCATTGCTCTTGGAGCTTGACCAACACAGCAGCAGCCTGGTCATCGCTGTAGACGACGCCCTTCTTCAGTGCCTTGTTCTTCACGCCTTCCAGGGTGAGTTCTGTCCCACACTCTTCCTCAACAGTGCGCAAGAAGTCGGTGTCGAGCTTCAGTTTGACGCTGTTGGCTAGGTTGAGCACATCCAGGCAGATGTTTCCATCGTGGTGGTTGCCTTTGCCCAGGATGAGTGACTCTTTGTGGGTCAGATAGCCACTGTCATAGTTGGATTCCAACTCCAGTGGCTCGCACACCATAGGTGGCAGGTACTCGCTCTGCTCGATGAAGTTCAGCACTTCTTCAGACAGGTAGAGTTTGCTCTCCAGCATGAGACTGGCGAGCTTGTGCTCTTTGGTGATGTCGAAGGCGTCAGTGAGGCACAGGACAGCCAGGACTTCACCGCCTGGTTCGGCCTCGGCGAATGCCAGGCGAGAGACCGGATTGTCATTCCGGCGCAGGGGAGTCCATCCGGGCATGCATTTCGGGGAAGCTATGCAGCGGGACTGATCGCCTATCAGCGGGCGATGGAACTGCTCCCCCTGGTGCACCAGGCGTTCGCGGGTGCGGCCATCGCCCAGCTCCTGGACCGGTACTACGTCCAGGTCAACCGCTTCCGGAGTGGATACCTCCTGGCTCCCGACACCGTTCGCTTCGGCGCCTTCCCCCTGCTCCAGCAGGACACCCTGGCGTTCATCCCCCGCCCGCTGGGCGGCCTGCTCGCCAGCGCCTGGCCGTCCGAGTACGACCCGGCGGCGAGCGCCGTCGGGCGCCGGGCACTCCGGGAAACGACCCGCCGCTGGGTCCGCGACCTCCCGGCCAGTGGAGCCGCGTGGCGCGCCCATGCGATCGCCCTGGAACTGACGGGTGCGCTTGCGGAGGCCGCGGACCCGGCCGCCTCGGCGCTGGAGTCCATCCGAACCGCCCGCGCGCTCCCGACCGGCGGGAGGGAGGCGCTCGAGCTCGCCATCACCCAGGTCCGCATTCAGCTCAAGCTTCGCCGGTTCGGGGACGCGGCCGGGCTGGCGGATTCGCTGCTCCGTCAGGTGGTTCCTACCGGTCCGGTGGAGGCTGGCTGGCTGGCGGGATTGGCCGCACTCACGGGACAGGTGGTGCGCGCCGCCGGGCTGCTGGCACAGGCGGCGCCGGGAAGGGCGTTTTCCACGCCTGATGGTCAGGAGGTCATTCCGGCGGGCCCTCTGGCGGCCGATGCACAGAGGCTCTTGGCGTATGCGGCGTTCGGCGGCCCGGTGGACAGCCTCAGCATCGTCCGGGGCCGGGTAGCGGAAGGGGTCGCCGCTGAGCCGGATGCTGCTCACCGGATCCTATTGGAGCGCGCTTTGACGGATCAGGCCGCCATCCTTGCGTTCCCGGCACTGGGCCCCCCGTCGGGGCACGGCCTGTTGCGGGGCGCGGAGCAGGCACTGCACCGGGGTGACGCGATAGCCGCGGGCGCCAGCCTGCGGCGTTTGACGGAGCTGCGGGCCCATTTGCGCTCGGCGGACCAGACGCTCGATGGAGTCCTTCTCGAAGCCCGCTTGTGGCTGATGACGGGCGACACGGCCGCGGCGCGGTCCCGCCTGGGCCGGGTGCTGAACGACCTGCCGGCGATGGGGCAGGACCTGCTCACCGAGGTCCCCCAGGCGACCGCCCTGCCGCGGGCCATCGCCCTCCTGGCCTCGATGTCGGCGGGCGCAGAGCGGGCGGAGCTGGACTCCCTCCACCGCGCCCTGACCAGGACCAGTGCCCATTAGGAAGCCACCATGATCTGCAAACAGCTACCGCATTTCCGAGCCCACTCTAACCCCGGAGGTCACGTGTACAGCCGATTCCGCAGGAGCCCAGTCTATGCCCTGGCCATGGTCGCGAGCTTTGGGTGTCTTCTCCTACTCACCGGCATCGGCTGCGACAGGAAACCCAGTGGTGAGGAGGGGCCGTCAAGGCCAGGGGATGGAAGTGAACACCCATCACCACCTTCGGGCGACCAGTCGCCCGTGGTCGCCGCGGACCGTCTGGAGCGGCCGTTCAATCCGGCGAAGTGGGATGAGTACTACTCGGCCTGCACGAGCAGCCCTCAGTTCGCGGACAATCACAAGAGTTCGCGGTTGCTGTTCCCCAAGGCGGACCCGACGATCTCGCTGGTTTTGGTGCCGCACGCCACTGCCTACAAGGGCACCGAGAGCGAGCTGAGGGTTGGGCGCTTTGTGGGGGTGATAAGAAACTCGCTCTCCGGCACCCTGCCGGAGCACAACATCGAAGGTGGCACCGCGGCCGCCCCGAGCACCACCTGCGTCTGGGTGGAGCAGGTGCCCAATCAGACGAACTACCAGGCGTGGTTCGTCAGCAAGACCAAGCCGGCCAACCCTGCGCCCAGGCCGTACGAGCGGGCCATGCACCTTGACAACCCACTCATGAACGGGATCTGCAGGCATTCGATCCCAGCCGCGGCCTGGTATCCCAAGGGGTTGGACGCGACCTACGGATGCGAGGGCAAGGCTGCCACGTCGGCGGTCTTCGCCCAGGACGTGACGCCGGTCGACAAGCTCATGCTCGACGTGTTCATGTACACGTTGTGGTTTACCTGTGACTTGACGGGGTGCTGCAGGAACGCCTGACGCCGGATGGGGCCGGGCCGGCTCCGGGCCGGCCTCTGACCCGGGCCTCACCCGCACCTGACCCAGTCCGCCCATCGTGTCCGGGAGCGGCGCCATGGTGGCGCCGCCTTCCGGCCGGATGGATGCCGCTCGCCCGGCCCGGACGCGCTGGCACCGGCGATGCGCGATGCGCTTCCCCGGGCTCTGGACCACGCGGCAGCGACGGGTACGGCGATGCGCAACGTCATCCTGGTCCTTGGAACAAGCCTCGCAGTGGCCGCCACGCCGGCGCTGGCGGCGCAACAGGTCCTGACCTTCAACGTACCGATGAGCGGGGAACTCAACGACCGGTCGCCTCGGACGGACGGAGACGAGTTGCCCTACGCGGACTTCACCTACCGTCACCAGGGAGCGGACCCAGACACTCTGGTGCTGGAGGTGCTCTCTGATGACTTCGACGCCTACCTCGAGGTCCGCGGTCCCGATGGATTCTTGCAGGAGGACGATGACGGAGGCCGAGCCCTCAATCCCCGGATCATCACCCCGCTTGCCGTCGGCGAATATTCACTGCGAGTGAGCTCTCTCGACGTGAGCGGGAAGTTCCACGTCACGGTCCGGCCACTCCGGGCCGATGACCCGCGACCTGCGCCGGGGATAGCGGACCTCCTCAGCCTGGGATACCCGGCCCTGCAAGGCACCCGGGACCAGGTGGCTGTAGCCGATCAACTGCACCCCAAGAATTTCGCCATCATCACGGAGCGGCCCCGCCGCTCACCAGGCGGTTCACCGACCGCCGCGGCGACGGTGTTTCAGCCTCCAGCCGACGGTCAGCCGGGCCGGCACCGCGAGCAGGCCCCTGAGACGGAAGTAGACCGCTTCAGCCACCTCGTCATCGAGTGGGACCGCAAGTACCTGCTGCGCCTCGCCGCATCCCAGAACCTCGCCCTGACGGTACGGGCGCGCGTGGAGAGCCCGACGGGAGCCCGGAATGCGGAGGTCTGGTCCTACTCAACCATTGGCCAGCAGCGCCGCACCGTGGGCACGGCCATACGGAACCTTCTCGGCATCGGCACCTCGGTCAATGGCCTACGGCAAGCCATCAGAGACCATCTTGGAGCAATAAAGCAGTCGATGGAGAAGGGCGACACCAGCGGCGCGGCGAAGCGCCTGCAACTCGCCTCACCGGACTACACCACCTATCTTGTGAACCTGTCCAAGCCAGACAACGGGCCCGGGTTCAAGATCGTCTCCAACAAGCAATTCATTGACCCGGCGGTTATCGCCGACTACTCCCAAGCCCTGCTTCTCACTCTCCGCCGCGTGGGGGAGCCAGGCATTGATCCCAAGCTTGCCGGACCACTCTTAAGCGACTTCCTCACCCAGATCGAGCTGCTCGGCCCCAGGCTCACCCAGCTTGCGGTTGTCATTGCCAGGGAGCAGAGGCTCGCTCCCAGCGGACCGATCGCCGCCGAGCAGCTCACCGCCCAGCTCAAGGACGGCGACCTGTTCGTCCCGGAGACCGGCGCCCGCCCGGGGGACCGCATCATCATCGAGATCGAGAACGACGCCAGCT
>CAYTPH010000236.1:0-4712 GCA_964439635.1 uncultured Terriglobales bacterium | reverse complement strand
AGTTGAAGGCGGCGTACTGGTTGACCAGCAGATAGACGAGCTCGTCGTGGAAGATGGCGGCGTCCTCGGGAGAGCGGAAGTAGCCGCCGGCGACGCCCCAGTCGCGGATGGTCTCGGCGACGCGCTGCACCAGCATGCGCACGCCGGTCTCACGCTCCTCGGTGCCGACCTGGCCGTGGAGATACTTGGAGGCGACGATGTTGGTCGCCGTCATGGACCAGTCCTTGGGGACCTCGACGTCCTTCTGCTCGAAGATGACGTTGCCCTGGGCGTCGGCGATCTGCGCGGTGCGGAGTTCCCACTGCACCTGGTCGTAGGGGGAGACGCCGGCGGTGGTGAAGAAGCGGCGGAAGCCGAGGCCGGGGGCCTTCTTCGCGGGCTTCGAGGGTGCAGGGCTGCCGGCCGTCTGAGCGGCGGTGGGGGCGATCTTGTGGGTCACGTCGGCCATGTCGAATCTCCAGTGCGCGAGCTGGGATAGAGCGTTTTCAGGGAATAGGAGGCCCAGGGCCTGCGAGCGCACATCCGCAGACGGAAGGGACCCCGGTTCTTTGTCAAACGTCCGGACGGAGACACCGCTTCGCCGGACAAGGGCTACCGCCACCGCGATTCTTGCCAGTCCCGGGAGCTGGGTGAGCAGCCCTTCGGGAGCCTTCGGCGGTCACCTCAACCGCCGAGCCTCGCTTCGCGACTGCCTCACTTTCAGAGGCAGTCACATCAGTTTGGGAGGTCACAGTACGCCCGTATATGGGGTCTGTCAAGACCCTACCCCAATATCTTGTATTTTACACCTTAATCCGCTGGATTCCCCCGCTGGACGGGGACTTGGCGGATTGGAACAGGCCGATCCCGGTCCGGGGTGCCGGGGACATTTCCACAAGCGTCCTGGATCAGGGTGACCGGCTGGCTGGGCTGGAGCTGCGGTGGAAGCAATGTAGGCGGAGGTGCGAGACGGGTCAATCCCCCAAGAATGGTGCAGAGCTGTGGAAGGTGAGGAAAAGACAGGACCACTGGCGATTGCGGGCAGGGACCGGCGCCATGGTGCGTGCTCAGTCGAGGTTCAGCCCAAGTTCGAACAGCAGGTTGTGGTTGCCCTGGGTGACGCCCCGGTTGCCGACCTGGTAGGCAGCGTAGAAGGTGAACTTAGGGGAAACCCGCAGAATGAAGCCCGGATTGAAATAGCCGTTGGTGTGGCTGCCCGTGGACCACTCGGCGGCGAACTGGAGCCGGGTGGTGAGGGGCTGTTCGAAGGTGAACTGGCCACCGGCGCGCTGGGCGCCGGCGACCACCCCGGGGCTGTAGTGGAACGCGCCAAGGCCCAGGCGCGTGCCGTTGCTCCACTTCTTGCTGACCGATGCATAGAGGTAGTTCCCCAACCGGTAGGCGCCGCGGTGGGCAGGAACGAACACGCTGTCGCCGAGCAGCAGGGCCCATCCGCGCCGCGCATCCTCGACCGCCTTCCATTTCACGGTGGGAGCCAGAACGATAGCCAGATCGTCGGGATAGGCGGGGCCGGAGAGATTGAGTCCGGCTTCGACGTTGTGGCCGACGCCGACCACCAGGCGCGGGGTCGCGGTGAAGAGGAAGGCGTGGGGACGGAAGGTGAGATCCAGTTCGGTGTAGACCTTGCCCCGCTCCAGCACGTCGGCGCTGGGCACGTTGAAGACGGTCTGCTGAGCGGCGGCGGGGGCGAGGCCGCACAAACCGAACAGGAAGAGGTGAAGGAGGAGGCGCATGCGAGCGTCAGACGAGCGGCGGGTCATCGTGGGCGGAAGCCGGCGGCCGGTCGGAGTCCCCGGTCAACGATTGCAGAAGTTCCTGCCGGCGGCCGCCCTCGAGGTTGCGCTGCAGCTCGCGCAAGGCCAAGGCGACGACGTGGTAGTGGTGGATGGCGGCGAATCGTGGTTCAGCGGTGATGCGCAGCCACAGTTGGTGAAGCAGCTCGACGTCCTGGGGCCGGAGCCGGGGGGCGTGCGGCCCCAGATGGTAGGCACGGCGGCTGTCGTCGGGTCCCACCAACTCGAGCAGCAGGCGCGGCTTGGGCTCGTGGAGGCGCTCCCAGGCATCACCGGTCAGTTTGGCCTGCTCGTCGGGCAGCAGCTTGTTGGAAAAACCGCAGACGACCCTGGAGGAATGCAGGGCCTGGGCCGCAAGCATGATGGTGTCGAACACGTTGCTCCCGGCCGCGACCAGCAGGGAGACCGGCTTCCCTTCTCTCTCCGCTACGCCGACCACGGCGGTGAAGAGCTCCTGCTCATAGTCTTCGAAGATATCCCGGGTCTCGAAGGACGTGCTTCCGCTGAAGGAATGCTCGCGGTGGTAAAGGCGGGCGGTCATGACCACGATGTCCTGGTGGGCGGTGTCGGTGGCGGCCAGGGTGCGGCGCAGGTACTCGAGGTTGCGGGGATCACGGATGCCGACCAGTATGTTGCCCGGGCGGATCTGCAAGACATCGGTATTCAGGCTGGGGTTGCTGTAGACGCGGAACTGTTCCAGGTGCGGCGCACCGCGCGAGCGCCGCGCGGTGAGGCGCTCCGAGGCCCAGAAGACGGCGAACAAGACGGCGCTGAACCCGATCCCCGCGACGGTGGCGTGCGGCTTGGTGAACAGATTGGCCGCCGCGGTCAGGAAGAGCAGGGCGGTGATCAGAGTCAGACCGACCGGAAGCTCCCTGCCGGCCATGCGCAGGTTGCCGGGAACCTTGAATTCGCGCGGCCTTTGGTCCTGGTAGCGGAGGACGAGGACGGCCAGCGCCTTGAAGGCGAAACTCCAAACGATGCCGAAGGCGTACAGGCCCGCCAGCACGAAGACATTGCCGCCGCTGAGCAGAATGGTCAGGATCTGAAGCAGGGCGATGAGGTTGATGGAACGGTAGCTGGTGCCGTAGCGGCCGTGGGGGCGCCGGAACCAAGCTGGCAGGACGCCGTCCTCACTCACCCTGTTCAGCACCCCGTTCGACCCCACGATGGCGGTGTTGACCGCGCCGGAGAGGATCAGCACACCCACCAGTACCACGAATCCCTGGAACAGCAACTTCAACTGGTAGGGGCCGGAAACGTACATGGCCAGGCCGCTGATGAGGTTGCCAAGATACTGCGGGCGGACGTCGTCGGGGATGATCATCACCGCGAAAAACGACACCAGCGAGGTGAACAGCAGGCTGTAAAGGAAGATGACCAGCCCGGCGCGCTCGAGGTTCTTGAGCTTGGGACTTTCGATCTCGCGATTGACTTGGGCAAGAGACTCTTCTCCACTCATGGCCAGAATGGAGTGGCCGAAGCCAGCCAGCATGATGACTACGGTCAGGCGGCTGATCCATGTGCCATCGAGCCAGCCAAAGAACTCGCGGTCGAGGTGGATGTTGGCGGGCGCGGGCAACGGGGGCAACCGCAGACCGGCATGGGCGAGGGTGTACAGACACCAGGCGATGAGGATGACCACCATCACCGTGGTCGTACCCATGATCCACAGGGCCTTGGTACTGGACTCGTGGAGGCCCTGGATGTTCTTCCACCAGAAGTAGGCGATCACCGCGATGGCGAAGACGGTGGCGAACGCATTGGCCGGGACCTGGACGGGATGGTGAAGGTGGGAGCTGAGGTCCTGGACGAAGCCGCCCATGTACAGGCCGGCGGAAACGGCGCTGATAGGACCAGTCAGCACGTAATCGAAGAGCAGAGCGGAGACGGAGAGCTTGGCCAGGGTGCCGCCCATGGCTTCCTTGACCACGCGGTAGACACCGCCACGGACAAACATGGTGCTGGACTCGATGTAGACGGCGCGCACGGCATAGCTGAAGAGCATGACCGCGAGCACGAACCAGGGGGCGCTCTTGCCGATGACTTTCTCCGTGTCTCCACCGACGTAGTAGGCAGAAGAGCCCAGGTCGGAAAGGACGATGGCCGCGGCGCGCCAGAAGGAGATGAAGGAGAGCATCACGGTGGTGGCCACGAACACGGGGACGGCGGGACGTGGCCGGGCGTGGCTAGTGGAGGTATGGTTCATCGCTCCCATCACACTCCCATCCGGCAACGGGCGGGCCGCTGGGGTCGTCGCTGATGGCGTCGAATCGCCATAACACCAGGCATCGGCAGGCGTCCTGGCGCCCGGGCAAGAGTTTGTGCTTGAAGGCCAGCAGCACGGCGGCGACAGGAACCGCTATCAGAGGTGCGAAGGTTTCCGCGACGGATACTGGCATCAAGCCCATACCGGGAGCACCCCCGAGATTAGTGCGCTTGTGGAAGCCGGGCGTAAGGGAACTGCAAGGAGTCTGTGAAGAGTGTGTAAGGGGTGTTCAGGGTTCGGGGTCGAAGCGATAGCCCACCCAGGGCTCGGTGACGATATACCGGGGAACGCGGGGATCGCGTTCGATCTTCTTGCGAAGCTGGGCTACGAAGACGCGCAGGTACTCGGACTGCTCCGCGCTGTTGCCGCCCCATACGGCTGTGAGAATGGCGCGGTGCGTGAGCACCTTGCTGTGGTTGGCGAGGAAGAAGCCGAGCAAGTCGTACTCTTTGGGAGTAAGGTGCAACTCCTGACCGCGAACGGTGATCCTGCGCTGCTCGGGTTCGAGCCGGAAGTCGCCGACCGACAGGGGCGCTTCCGGGAGGCCGGGAGGAGCCAACGCCCTGCGGGAGAGAGCCCGCACGCGGGCCAGTAGCTCGTCCATGCCGAAAGGCTTGACGACGTAATCGTCGGCGCCGGCATCGAGCGCC
>CAYTPH010000235.1:0-4746 GCA_964439635.1 uncultured Terriglobales bacterium | reverse complement strand
CTGCGCAGGGTAGGGTCGCGACCGGGGCCGTCTGGTAGACGACCGTAGTCGACGTGGACGCTGCCGCACCGACGACTGCGGCGGTGCCCGCGACCACGGCGCCCGCCACTACCGCTTCTTCCCAATTGTCACCGTCGCAGCAATCCCAGTCGCCGTCGACCTCATCCTCGTAGAAATCCTGCCGATCGTCTTGGGCCTGGTCCGCATGCTGCTGCCAGTCCTCGCGGTTCTGATCCTGCTGCGATTGCCGATCCTGTTGGGCCTGCTGCGTGGTTTGCTGCGTCTGATCCTGCTGCTGCTGGCGACCCTGCTGCGTCTGTTCCTGTTGCTGCTGACGGCCATGGGCCCACTGCTGGCGTGGCGCTCGACCTCGTGGGACAGCGTCAAGCGCAACTTCACCTGGCCGGCGGTGGGCGCCGTGTTGACCGCCATCGTGCTGGTCGCCATCGGCTGGCACCCCTGGAAGGAAGTCTCCATCCTGTATTCGGTGATGGCGGTGTCGCTGTCGGTGCTGGTGCTGCTGACGGTGGGCTCGGAGTTCGTGCGCGGCGCGCGGGTCATCCGCGGGCACACCGGCCAGAACCTGCTGGCGGCGATGGTCACGCTGACGGGGCGCAACACCCGCCGCTACGGTGGCTACATCGTGCACATCGGGGTGGTGATCATCGTGATCGGCTTCGCCGGGGCTGCCTTCAACCGCGACATCGAGCACGAGCTGGGCTTCGGCGACAAGATGTCGCTGGGACCCTACGACCTGGTCTGCCGCTCCTACACCCAGGACTCCAACCGGAACTACAACAGCGAGTCCGCCATCATCGACGTCTTCAAGAACGGCAAGCAGGTGGACACGCTCTACCCGGAGCGGCGGACCTACCTGGCCAGCGGGCAGACCGCGACCATGGTGGCCAACCGCTCGACGCTGAAGGAAGACCTCTACCTGGTGTACGCCGGGCGGAACGACGAGACCGGGCAGCCGATCATCAAGGCGCACCTGAACCCGCTGGTGATGTGGATCTGGCTGGGCGTGCACGTGATGATCATCGGCACCATCGTGGCGCTGGTGCCGAACCGCGCGCCGGCGGCGGTGCGCGAGCCCTCGCGGGTGCGGGCGGCAGCGGTGGAGGTGGGCGATTGAAAACGTTGACTGAATCCCGCTCGCTTCACATCGCGTTTGTTATCGCACTGTCGCTCTTCCTGCTCGGCGCGGACGGTGACCGCTTCAACGAGCTCGGCCACAAGATGATGTGCAAGTGCGGCTGCAACCAGGTGCTGCTGGAGTGCAACCACGTGGGCTGCTCGTACTCCGACCGCATGCGCGCCGAGTTGCAGCAGGCCCTCGACCGCGGCGACTCCGACGACCTGATCCTGCAAGGCTTCGTGCAGAAGTACGGCGCGACCGTGCTGGCCGCCCCGACCACCACCGGCTTCAACCGCGTGGCCTGGATCATGCCTTTCCTGGCGTTCGCGCTGGGGATCGTGGCGGTGGTCTACGTGGTGCGGCTGTGGAACGCGCGGCGGCCGTCGCTGGCGCCGGCCGGCGGCGCCGGGACTCCGGCGGAGCTGGACGCGTTCCGCGAGCGCGCGCGGCAGGAGACGGAGATATGAGCTTCATCATCCTGCTAAGCATCATGCTGACGGCGCTGCTCGGCTTCTACATCTTCTACCCCGAGGGGCGCGAGGTGGCTTCGCCGGAGAAGACGAGGCTGGTCTACCTGCGCGAGCGCAAGGAAGTGGTGTACGACAACCTGCGCGACCTGAATTTCGAATACAAGGCGGGGAAATTCCCCGAGGCGGACTACCACGCCATGCGCACCAGCCTGGAAGACGAGGCGGCGCAGGTGCTGGCCGAGATCGATCTGCTGGAACGGCAGGAGCAAGGAGCGCGCGCGTGAGGTCCCGTCTTGCGGTGGTCGTGGTCGTGCTGCTGGTGGCGGGCCCGGCCTTCGCCGCCAAGCTCACCGGCACGGTCAGCAACGGCACCACGCTGAAGCCCCAGGCAGGCGCCGAGGTGGTGCTGCTGGAGCTGTCGCAAGGTATGACCGAGGCGGCGCGCGCCCAGGCCGACGCCCGCGGCCGCTTCAGCTTCGAAGTGCAGGAGACCGGCGGTCCGCACATGGTGCGGGTCAACCACCAGGGCGTGAACTACTTCAAGATGGCGCCTCCGGGCACCCCCACCGCCGACGTGCAGATCTTCGATGTGGCGGAAAAGGTCGAAGGGCTGGCGGCGCCGGTGAACATCATCCGCTTGCAAGCCGACGGCAACACTCTGCACGTGACCGAGCTGTACGCGGTGAAGAACACCTCGGATCCGCCCAGGACGCAGATGTCGGAGCGGTCGTTCGAGATCTTCCTGCCCGAGGGCGCGCAGATCGAGGGTTCGATGGCGGCCGGGCCGGGCGGGCAGCCGGTGAACTCCGCCCCGGTGCCGCAGGGCGAAAAAGGCCGCTACGCCTTCGTCTTCCCGCTGCGGCCGGGGGAGACGCGCTTCCAGGTCTCCTACCACCTGCCGTACAGCGGCAAGGTGGACTTCCAGCCGCGCTCGGTGCTGCCCATGGAGCATCTGGTGGTGATGACCGCCCCGACCATGGAGTTCTCGCCCGCCGATGCCAAGAAGTACCAGCCGATGCAGGACGAGAGCGGCGCGCGGGTGAGCGTGGCCACCTCGGCCGGCCGGGGCGACGGGCTAGGCTTCACCGTGTCCGGAACCGGCACTATCCCCGACGAGCAGCAGGCAGCGCAGGGCGGAGAGGGCGGCGCGCCTGCCGGCGGGGTGCGCCAGGGGCCCGGCGGCGGGCTGGGCCGTCCCATCCAGACTCCCGATCCGCTCTACAACTATCGCTGGTACATCCTGGGCGGGCTGGGAGTGCTGCTGATGGCCGGGGCTGCCTACACCGTCAGCCGAGCGGCACCGGCCGCGGCTCCGGTGGCGAGCGTCGCGGCGCCAGCAACCTCGGTACGCGTGGAACCGCGTCCCGCGGCGGCGGCTACGGTCGCCGCATCCGGCAACCGAATCCTCGACGCCCTGAAGGAAGAGCTCTTCCAGCTCGAGCTGGACCGCCACCAGGGACGCATCTCGCCAGAGGAATACGACCGGGCGCGGGCGGCACTCGACACCACCATCCAGCGCGCCGCCTCCCGGCCCCGCGCCTGATACGCGCAACCTCCACATCCGCAAGGGCTTCGTTGACGTCCGATTTGCCGCATCCGGCGCTTGCCAGTAGCATCTATGTGGGTAAGAAGAACCTATGGGAAACGCTCTCAAGACTGCGGCTTTACTCGGCTTCCTGACCGCCCTGGTGGTGTTGGCGGGTGATTACTGGGGCGGACAGCGGGGGATGATCATGGCCCTGGCCTTTGCCGGGATCATGAACTTCGTCGCCTACTTCTTCTCCGACAAGATCGCGCTGGCGATGTACCACGCCCAGCCGGTGACGCGCGAGCAACTGCCGCGCGTATACAACATCGTGGAGCGGCTGACGCAGAAGATGGGCATGCCCATGCCCAAGCTGTTCGTCATCCCCAACGAATCGCCCAACGCCTTTGCCACCGGCCGCAACCCCAAGCACGCTTCCGTCGCGGTCACTGAGGGCATCCTGCGCCTGCTGGATGACCAGGAACTGGAAGGCGTCCTGGCGCACGAACTGGGGCACGTTCACAACCGCGACATCCTGATCAGCTCCATCGCCGCCACCCTGGCGGGCGCCATCACCATGCTGGCGCGCATGGCCTACTGGGGCGCACTGTTCAGCGGAGCCGGCGGGCGCGACCGCGACGAGCGGGGCGGCGGCGGCCTGGGGGCGCTGTTCATGCTGATCCTGGCGCCCATCGCGGCCATGATCATCCAGCTATGGGTGTCACGCACCCGCGAGTACCACGCCGACGAGACCGGCGCCGCCCTCACCGGCAATCCCTACGGCCTGGCGCGGGCGCTGGCCAAGCTGGATGCGTACTCCAAGCGCATCCCCATGCAGGCGTCGCCTTCGACCGCGCACCTGTTCATCGTGCAGCCGCTGATGGGGATGGATTTCGCCAGCCTGTTCTCCACCCATCCGCCCATCCCCAAGCGCATCGAGCGGCTGACGGGGCGGCCGGCGGAATACCTATAGTCGGCAGTCGTTAGTCGGCAGTCGGCAGCCAGGATGCGGCGGCTTTGAAGACTCTCGAAGCCGCCCTCGTTTTTTCGCTGCCGACCGACGACTGCCGACTGAGAGCTGTCGTACAATCCAGCTCAGATGACCCACTCTCCGGCCACCCAAACAGCGCGTCCGGTGCAGCAACTGGAGGCGGCGCTGCGCCACATCATCCGCGGCAAGGACGACGTGGTGCGCCTCACCCTGGTGGCGGTCCTGGCGCGCGGCCACGTGCTCATCGAGGGCGTTCCGGGAGTGGGCAAGACCACGCTGGCCCATGCCCTGGCCCGGGCGCTGGACTGCTCCTTCCAGCGCATCCAGTTCACCAGCGACATGCTGCCCTCCGACGTGGTGGGCATCTCCCTCTACTCGGCGATGGAGCAGAAGTTCGAATTCAAGCCCGGGCCGGTGTTCGCCAACGTGCTGCTGGCGGACGAGATCAACCGCACCACCCCGAAGACGCAGTCGGCGCTGCTGGAAGCCATGAACGAGGGGCAGGTGTCGGTGGACGGCACCTCGCACCCGCTGCCGCAGCCCTTCCTGGTGGTCGCGACCCAGAACCCGGTCGAGCACCACGGCACCTATCCGCTGCCCGAGTCGCAGATGGACCGGTTCC
>CAYTPH010000234.1:0-4794 GCA_964439635.1 uncultured Terriglobales bacterium | reverse complement strand
GGCGGCGGCGCGGTCGCCGGCAGCGCGCCTCCCTTCATAATCTGACGCACGCGGGTGATGAGGTCCTGCGGCAGGAAGGGCTTGCGGATAAGTTCGTCGGCCTTGACCGCGAACGCCTTCTCTGCCACCGCGCGGTTGACCACGCCCGACATCAGGATGACCGGGGTCTTGCCCAGCGTGGGGTGCTGCTTGATGTACTGGCAGACCTCGTAGCCGTCCTTGTCGGGCATGATGACGTCGCTGATGACCACGTCGGGCGTGGAAGACTCGATCTGCTGGATGGCGGCGGCGGCATCGTGGCAGGCCACTACGTTGATGTTCTCGCGGCGGAAGGCGATCTTGATGACCTCGCGCATGGTGGCGGAGTCGTCGATGAAGACCACAGTGGGGATGGAGCCGGTGGGCTGCGCGCTCACATCGCACCTCCTTCGGCCATGTCCCGCTCGCCCTCGTCCACCTCGCGCAGCGCCTCCAGCATGAGCTCGGTGGCGTTGCGCAGCACGGTGCGGGTGGCGGCGGCGGCGCCGGGCACGAACTTGTAGACGCCCTGCTCCACGCCGTTGCAGCTCTTGACGATGCACAGCACGGCGTCGTCGCCGATCAGGTCGCCGCACTCGGCGTGGGTGATCTCGCCGCCGTCGAAGAAGACGATGCCGTCGGTGGGGCCGGCGTTGACGTGCAGCGCTCCGTTCTGCCGGGAGTGAGTAAGCATCTGGATGACGCCGGGCAGGTCCAGGTGCGAGAGGCTGCCGCTGAGGGCGGCGTCGTTCGAGCCCAGCATCTGCGTGGGCTGGAAGCCCTCGGTGTGGCTGCGGAGGAAGGTGCGGACGTGCACGGCGATGTGCTCGGGGCCCAGGCGGCGGTCCACGTAGTCGTCGCAGCCGGCGCGGAAGGCCTCCATCAGCGCCTGGTCGCCGCCGTCGCCCATGGCGATGATGGGGATGTGCGCTGTCTTGATGTCGCCGTGCAGGATCTTGGGGATCTCGTACGCGTTCATCTCGCGCAAGTTGGTGGCGCACAGGATGGCGGAGGGGGTGTTCCACTCCAGCATGGTGAGGGCATAGGCGGACTGGGTGCTGTGCACCACGTCGAAGCCCTCCGACTTCAGGGCGTCGCCGAGACGCTTGGCGAAGAAGACGTTGCTGTCGATCAGCAGCAGCTTGGGAGCTTCCGCGGCGGTCATGCGGTGGCCTCCGTCAGCTTGTCGAGGTCCAGCACCTCGACGATCTCGTTCTCCAGCGACAACAGACCGGTGACGTAGCCGGGCAGCTTGCCGGTGCGGGGCCGCGGGTCGGCCACGGTCAGCTCACACTCGCCGGTGACCGGGATGGCGGTCCACTCCTGCGCCTTGCCGAAGGTACGGCTGGCGATCAGGTAGAACTTGCGGGCCGGAGCGTCGGGCCCGACCAGCACCGGGGCAATGTCGCAGACCGGCACGATCCGCCCTCGCCGCAACAATACACCCGCCAGCAGCCGGGTGGTATGAGGAAAGCTCTGCAACTCGTCGGGACGCGCCAGTTCGGTCACCGTGTCCGAGGGCAACGCGAACCGCTTCTTCCCCAGCGGGAAGAGTACGAAGGAGCTGGCGGTGAGCGACTTCATGCCGACGCTCCTTGCGCCACGTAGGGCGAGGCAGCGCGCAACACCGTGAACTCCGCCTTGCTGAGGAAGGCTTCGGGGCTGACAACCGGGATGACCCTGTCCTTGATGACGGCGACGCCGCGATACCACTGCCGCTCTTCACCCTGGAAGGCGCGCGGCAGCGCGTGCAGGGTGGCCACCTCGGTCATGCGGTCGATGGAATCGACGAGCACCGCCGCCTGCGCCCCGCGCAGCACCAGCAGGCGCGTGGCCCGGCTGGGCAGCATGTGGAAGTGCAGGTTGGCGTCCACCACGAAGTAGGTGCGCTGGTCGCGCTCCAGCGTGTACTTGAACTTCGAAAGTCTGGTGTGCAGGTAGCCGGAGTTCAGCGGCGAGAGCCCGTCCAGGTTGCGGATCTCGTCCACCGCGTTGGCGGCGATGGCGAAGGTGACGGGCCCGACGTTGAACAGGATCATGGGTTCGCCGTGGCGCGGGCGCGCCTTCTTCTCCGTCCTGGAGATGCGCATCACAGGGCACCTACCCGGGCCGCGCCGAAGACGTACAGCACGCGCTTCTCGACGGCCTGAAAGATGGTGTCGATGGGCAGCACCTGGTCCACGGCGCCGGTCTTGATGGCTTCCGCGGGCATGCCGAAAATGACGCTGGTGTCCTCGTCCTGGGCGATCACGTGGCCGCCCGCGGCTTTCACCTTCTGCACCCCCACAGAGGAGTCGTTGCCCATGCCGGTGAGCACCACCCCGATGGTCATGGGGCCGGCGTAGGCGGAGACGGTCTCCATGGCGATATCGGCGCAGGGGCGATAGCCGGAGATGCGCGGGCCGTCGTCGAGCGTGATGCGTCCGGTCGGCGTCACTCGCAGGTGGTGCGAGCCCGGGCAAACGTAGAAGGTCGAGGGCTGCACGATCTCGCCCGGCTCGGCTTCCTTGACCCTGATCTGCGCGATCTCCGCCAGTTGCTGGCTGAACTGCCCGGTGAACGTCCCCGGCATGTGCTGCACCAGGATGACCGCGCCGGGAAACTCCCGCGGGAACATGGGGACGAACTTCATCAGGGTGGCCGGGCCGCCGGTCGAAGAGGCCACCACCACAATGGGGAACCGGCCATTGGCCCTGGCGATGCTGGGCGACAGGGCGATGGGGCCGTTTCCCGCGGCGGCCGCCGTCTTCAGGGCGGGTGCGATCACCGCCTCCGTCCGCGGCGCCGAGGTGGCGATCTCGTGCGCGACCCTGGTGCGGGCGGCGGTGCGCACTACGCGCACCTTGGCGGCCACGCGCAGCTTGCGGATCAGGTCCTCGCGCACGCTGTTCATGTCCAGGTCCACGCCCGACGAAGGTTTGGGAATGAAGTCGATGGCCCCGAGTTCCAAGGCCTTGAGCGTGGGTTCGGCTCCCTCGCGCGACTCCGAGCTGACGATGACGATGGGCTTGGGATGGCGCGACATGATCTGCTCGGTCGCCTGCAAACCATCGACGTGGGGCATGTTGATGTCCATGGTGATGACGTCGGGGTTCAGCGACTGCGTCTGCTCGACGGCGTCGCGGCCGTCGCGGGCCTCGCCCACCACCTGCATCTGCGGGTCGGCGCTGATGATGGAGTTCAGCACCTTGCGCATGAACGCCGAGTCGTCCACGATCAACACCCGGATTGGGCCAGAGCCGATCATCTTCTACTGCACCGTTCCCACGGCCGCACCGTGCGCCTGCGGCAAGGCGTGCCCGATGAGCTGGGCCACGGCGGCGAGCAACTGCTCCTCCTGCACCGGCTTGGTCAAGAACGCGGAAGCTCCTTCCTTCAAGGCGCGCTCGCGATGCTTGGCGCCGGCGCGCGAGGTGACGACCATCACCGGGAGGGAGCGGGTCTCCGGGTTCTGCCGCAGGTGGGACATGAGCTCGTATCCATTCGTTCGAGGCATCTCGAGATCGGTCATGACCAGATCGCAGCGAGTCTGGGTGGCGATCTCGAGAGCCTCGAGGCCATCGGCCGCGAGCTTGACGCGGTAGCCCGCCTTCTCGAGCATGCGGCCGACGAACTTGCGAACGCTGATGGAATCGTCCGCCAGCACGACCACCTTCTCTTCCGGGACCTGGTCGATGGCGGCGGCGGCGATCTCGGCCAGGGCGACGGCGGCGGCGCCCGGCGCAAAGATCCGGGCGGCGGTGGCGCTGGTCATCAGCGGGCGGCGCTCGATGCTCTCCCCGGCCACCAGGCGGTTCACGTCCACCAGCAGGATCAGGCTGCCGTCGGGGGCGATGGTGGCCCCAGGGAACAGCTTCACGTTGCGCAGGAACTCGCCCAGATTCTTGATGACGATCTCGTCCTTGCGGATGACCTCTTCCACCACGATGCCTACCTGTCGCCCGGCCACGTTCACGATCACCATGCGGTAGTAGCCGACCACCGGGTCCACCGGGGGCAGGCCGAGGTGCTGGTCGAGGCGCACGACTTCCGTGACTACGTCGCGGACCTTGGTAAGCAGCTTGCCGCCGACCTCCTCGATGTCGGAGTCCTTCAGGCGGCGGATCTCTTCCACGAAGGCCAGGGGAAGGGCGAAGGTCATCTCGCCGCAGCGGACGAACAGGGCCTGGGAGATGATGAGGGTGAGCGGGACCTTCAGGGTGAAGCGCGTGCCCTTGCCCTTCTCGGTCTCGATCTCGATCTCGCCGTTGAGCTGGTTGAGGTTGGCGCGGACGACGTCCAGGCCTACGCCGCGGCCCGCCAGCTCGGTCTTGCGCGGGGCCGTGGAAAATCCCGGATGGAACAGCAGCTCGAGCAGGTCGCGCTCGGCCAGGCGCTGGGCGTCGTCCGCATGCACGATGCCGAGTTCGGCGGCGGTGGCACGGATCTTGTCGTAGTCGATGCCGCGGCCGTCGTCCTCGACCTCGATGTAGATGTGGTTGCCGCGGTGGTAGGCGCGCACCGCCACGGTACCGTGGTCGGGCTTGCCGGCGGCATAGCGCTCCTCGTTCTTCTCCAGCCCGTGGGCGACCGCGTTGCGCACCAGGTGGATGAGCGGGTCGGAGATCTGCTGGATGATGTTGTTGTCCAGCTCGGTCTCGGCGCCGGCCAGTTGCAGGTCCACCTGCTTGCCGCTGGCCTTGGCGGCGTCGCGCACGGTGCGAGTCAGGCGGGTGTACAGGTTGCCGATGGGCACCATGCGCGCCTGGGTGATCTCGTCCTGCAGGCGGTGGGCCA
>CAYTPH010000233.1:0-4844 GCA_964439635.1 uncultured Terriglobales bacterium | reverse complement strand
CGCCGCGATCCACTCCACCAGTTCGTAGGCCGCCGAGATGCTCAACGCGATCGACACGCAGATGTAGAACAGCCAGCCGCGGCCGCGCACCACGCGCTGTCGCACCAGGATCTCTCGCGCCACCATCGCCGGGATCACCCCCTGCATGAAGTGCCCCACCCGGTCGAAGTGATTGCGGCTGAAGTGGAACGCCTCCTTGGCCCAGTCGCCGATGGGCACGCGCGCGTAGGTATAGTGCCCGCCGATGATAAGGATCAGCGCGAACAGCCACATGAGCACGTAGTTGACCGGCGTGAAGGGAAACCGCCGGTAGGTGGGAACAAGGACCGCCAGGCCCATCAGCGCCGGCGCTACCTCCATCCACCACGTGGTGCGGTCATACGGCCCGACGGCCGACCAGACGAACACCGCAGCGAAGCTGGTGAGCAGGACCACCGCCAGCCGCGTGGGCGCGGCTTCATGGGCAGGTTTGGCAGCCGAGTGCATGAGGAGGCTCAGCCCATCAGCATCCCGCCGTTCACGTTGAGCACGTGGCCGGTGATGTACGCCGCCTCTTCCGACGCCAGGAAGCGCACCGCGTGCGCTACTTCCATGTCGGTGCCGTAGCGGCCCAGCGGGATGTTCTTCAACATGATTTCTTTCAGGTCCGCCGGCAAGCCCTCGGTCATGGCGGTCTCGACGAACCCCGGGGCCACCGCGTTCACGGTGATGTTGCGCGAGCCCAGCTCCCGCGCCAGCGACATGGTCAGGCCGATCAGGCCAGCCTTGGAGGCGGCGTAATTGGCTTGTCCCGCCTGCCCGCTCTGGCCCACCACGCTGGTGATGTTGATGATGCGCCCCCAGCGCTGCTTCAGCATGGAACCCACCACCTGCTGGGCGCAGAGATAGGCTCCCGTCAGGTTGGTCTGCAGCACGGCGTCCCAGTCGGCGCGCTTCATGCGCATGACCAGGGTGTCGCGGGTGACGCCCGCGTTGTTCACCAGGATGTCGATCTTGCCGAACTGGTTGAGGGCCGCCTTGACGGAGCTCTTCACTTCCTCTTCGTTGGCCACGTCCATGCGGAACGAAGCCGCCTGCCCGCCCGCCGCGGCGATCTCCTGGACCACGGCCGCAAGCTTCTCTTCATTGCGGGCGGCCGCCGCCACCGCCGCTCCCGCCTGCGCCAGCGCCAGGGCGCAGGCGCGCCCGATGCCCTGCGACGCGCCGGTCACCAGCGCCACACGGCCCTTCAGCTCTGTCATGGATCGCAGTCTCCTGGGACGGCGGGAATTATAAAGGCTCAGCCCTCTTCGGCCTCGGCCTCTTTCTCGGCTGTTTCCACTGGGACGGCGTCGCGCTTGAAGAGGTAGCGCAGGATGGGTGGCGCCAGCAGCGTGGTGGCGGCGGTCATGAACAGCACCATGGCGTAGACCGGCTGCGAGATCATGTTGGCCTGCAGTCCGACCAGCGCCACGATCAGCGCCACCTCACCCCGCGGCATCATGCCCACCCCGACTTGCAGCGCCGTGGGCCAGCCTTCCCGCAGGACCGGCAGGCCGCACCCCAGGACCTTGGAAATGATGGCCAGCACGGTGATCACCACCGAGGCCACCAGCACGTCGCCGCCGAACACCGAAAGGTCCAGCCGCGTCCCCATGGTGAAGAAGAAATACGGAGCCAGGAATTCGGTCAGGGCGTTCACTCGCGAGTGCAGGTTCCACTCCGGCGAGTACTCCGCGAAGGCCAGCCCGGCGAAGAAGGCGCCGATGATCGCCGCCATCCCGATCTTCTCCGCCGCCACCGACAGCCCCAGGCAGATGGCTAGCGAGAGGATCAACGGGGCGTTCTGAGTGGACATCCGCTCCACGCTCGGCCGCATGCGCCGGATCAGCCGCGGCCCGAAGAAGATCATGAACACGGCGAAGGCGATCGCCTCCACCGTGAGCACCCCCAGTTGGAGCCACTGGATGCCCGCCGCCGACGCCAGCCCCGCCACCACCGCCAGCAGGATCATGCCCAGGATGTCGTCGAAGACGGCCGCGCCCAGGATGATCTTGGCCACCCGGCTCTGCAGCACGTGCAAGTCGCCCATCACCCGCGCGGTGATGCCCACGCTGGTGGCCACCATGGCCGCCGCCACGAACGTGGCCTCGTGCGCCGGGTGGGACAGGATCATGCGCACGTACACGAATCCGAAGACGAACGGCACCACGATCCCCGCCAGCGCCACCCGCAGCGCCACCCGCCCCACGCGCAGCAGTTCCTTGGGATGGGTCTCCAGCCCCACCGTGAACAACAGGAAGATGGCCCCGATCTCGGCGATGGAGTAGACCGTCGCGCTGGGGACCACCAAGCCCGTCAGGTGCGGCCCCAGCAGGATCCCGGCCAGGATCTCGCCCAGCACCGCCGGCAGCGCCAGGCGCTCGAAGATCTCCCCGAACAGCTTCGCGCACACGAAGATGAGGAACAACTGGAGCAGCAGTTGGCCGGATCCGTGGTCCATATGGCCTTAGGATTCTGCCTTCGCTTGGGGTGCCGCGCCAGCGAATTCGGAAGCCACTCGGTCGAGGGCTGCGGGGAGTCGGCAACCACAGAGGACACAGAGGCTCACAGAGGGTCTTCCCCTGGGGTCCTCGGTGTTCTCTATGGGTAAGAACGGAGCTTAGTTGCTACCGGCCACCGTTGCGGTCTTGGCTACCTGGGCCGCGCTCGCGGCCTCGTACTCCCGGGTGACGACGTCCACCACCGCACGCCCCACCAGCCGGGTCTTGGCCACGGAGTGCACGTGCACCGGGAAAGTGAACTCACCTACGTCCGCGTACTCTTGCACGAACTCGATCTTCTTCACGAACAGGGAGGGCGACTTCACCAGCGTCCCTTCCACCCGCCGCAGGCTGCCGGTGGTCGGTTCCAGGTAGAGACGTCCCTTGAACAGGCCCGGGCGCTTCTTCCGCGGCTTCACCTGGAACACCAGCAGGCCCTTGCCGTCGTAATACTCCGCGCCCTTGAAGTTGAACTTGTAATTGGCCTCGGTGAGGGCGGTCTGGGTGCGGTCCCCCTTCTGGACGTGGTCCGCCTCCGACTGCAACAGCCGCAAGATCACGTTGTTCTTAACGAAGCCGTCGCCCTCGAACTTCACCGGCGTGAACTTCAGCGTGCTGGGCGCGATGTACTGCCGCTTCAGTTCGTAGGCCCCGGTCTGCTTGGTGTCGACCAGGTCGGCCTTGATGAGCGACGTAGCGGTGTAGGAAGCCAGGGCATCATTCTGCCGCTGCGCCCGCGCCAGGAAGGTCTGCAGCGCCAGTTCCGGCGCCATCCAGGGCAGGCTCCTGGGCGCCTCGAGCGGGATCTCCGCCCCCTTTTGCGCCGGCAGCAGGTCCGGGCCGGCGGCCGGTGAAGACAAATATGCAAGTCCCCGGCCCTGCGCCCAAGCCGGCGCCGACACCAAAAGGACCAGGAGAGGAAGGAATGCGATGGAGCGATACTTCGACATCAGATCCAGACTTTTATACGCGATTTTCCAGCCCAGGGGAAGGTGACAGACGTAACTTCTGATGTGCCGGTCGGCCACAAGTTGCAGTCCTTTCTTCACTATCCGTCCCGGGGTCATCTCGAACGGCTTCGGCCATGAGGGGCCTGCCTTCGGGCCTGAAGGCCCTCAGGATGACGGGGACCATGGCCAGTTGGTTTTCCACACGCCCCCGCTGTTAATCTTCTCTCCGCATGCCCGACAACAACGGTAGCCGTCCCGAGGTGCAGGTGTTCGCCGTGCACGGCGTGGAGCCCGAGGTCCAGGCCTACGCCATGGCCAAGTACTCGCGTTCGGCGCTCTCCATGAAGGAGTCGCTCAAGCAGATCAGCGAGCAGAAGGCCGAGCAGTTCCTGAACACCTTCTACTTCCAGTACGGGCACCGCTCCATCGCCGACCTGGCGCACATCGCCATGGCGGTCGAGCGGCTCTCCATCCTGGCGGCCATCGCCCTGGTGGACGAGCAGCGCTGGGACGGCCAGGAGCGCTCCACCCGCTACCAGGACTTCAAGAAGAGCGGCTACTTCGTCCCCGAGCTGGCCGACGCTTCGCTGCTCCAGCTCTACCGCGACACCATCACCTTCCTCTTCGCCGAGTACGAGAACTTCTCCGAGGGCATGTGGCGCCACCTGGCCGAGCGCACCCCGCGGCCCGGCGACATGAAACCCGAGGCCTACGAGCGCACCCTGCGCGCCCGCGCCTTCGACATCTCGCGCTACCTGCTGCCCCTGGCCACCAACACCTCGCTCGGCCAGATCGTGAACGCCCGCACCCTGGAGAACCAGATCGCCCGCCTGCTCTCCAGCCCCTATCCGGAGATCCGCCGCCTCGGCGAGCTGCTCAAGGACGCCGCCAAGCAGCCCGCTTACAACGCCAGCGACCAGACCGTGCGCGAACTGGTCGAGGAGATCCGAGCCAAGGACGCCGGCCTCGCCGACCGCGCCGCCGCCCTCTTATTGAAAGAGGTGAAGGCCGCGCCCACCCTGGTGAAGTACGCCGACGCCAGCGCCTACGAGATGGAGACCCGCCGCGACCTCCGCCAGGCCGCCACCGAGCTGCTGAAGGGCGTGGAGATCGCCCGCGTGAACGCCGTCGAGCTGGTGGACTATGATCCCCTGGAAGTGGAGCTGGCAGCCACGTTGCTGTACCCCCACTGCCATCACCCTTACAAGCAGATCAGCCGCGCGGTAGATGCGCTTTCCGAGCCCCGCCGCCGTGAGCTCATCGAACTGGGTACCCGCCACCGTGGCAAGCACGACGAGCTCCTGCGCGAGTTCCAGTCCGGCCAGAAGTTCCGTTTCGACGTGCTCATGGACATCGGCGGCTTCCGCGACAT
>CAYTPH010000232.1:1002-4857 GCA_964439635.1 uncultured Terriglobales bacterium | reverse complement strand
TGATCACCGCTGACCAGCTGACGCAGAAGGTGAAGGACCAACTGGCCAACAAGACCGACAAGCGGGTGTTCGTGAAAGCGGACGCGCGGGCGCGGTATGGGTTCGTGGTGGACGTGGTGGACAACGTCCGTTCCGCCGGGGTGGACCAGCTGGGCCTGCTGACCGAACAACGCAAGACGGGGGCCGCCGCGGCGGAGCCGCCGGCCGGGCCCACGCCGTAGGGCAGAGACGAGGATAGCGATATGGCAATGGCAATGGGGGGTGGGAAGGGCGGTCCCACCTCCGATATCAACATCACGCCGCTGATCGACGTCATGCTGGTGCTGCTGATCATCTTCATGGTGATCACGCCGCTGACCCCCAAGGGCTTGGACGCGCTGGTGCCGCAGCCGCCGCCGCCCAACCAGCAGCAGCAGCCCCCGGACGCCGCCCGCACGGTGGTGGTGCAGGTGATCCACATGCCCGGCGGGCAGAGGCCGGCGCTGAAGATCAACCAGGACGACGTGACCTGGGAGAGCCTGCAGGGGCGGTTGAGCGACATCTACAAGACCCGTGCCGAGAAGGTGATGTTCGTCAAGGGCGACACGGAGCTGCAGTTCGCGGACGTGGCGCAGGTGATCGACATCGCGCATTCGGCGGGCGTCGACAAGGTGGGGCTGATCACCGCCAAGATCGAGGCAGGCGGCTAAAGACCAAGGCCGTGGGCGCCGGCAGCACAGCGGCGCCCGTTGTGCGGCCACCAACAACCGTCCGCCGGCCCCAGAACGCCGCACTCACGAGGGTTTCCGGGCCGCGGGCGCAGGAGAGAGGGATCCATGAACACAACGACCGACCGGCGCGGGTGGCGCCTGCTGCAGGTCATCGCCGTGGCAGCGTTGACGGCGGGGCTGCTGGCCAGCGCCGGATGCAACAAGCTGCGCGCCCGCGACCAACTGAACAAGGGCGTGAATGCCTACAAGAACGCCAAGTTCGAGAAGGCCATCGAGCATTTCAAGAACTCGGTGGAACTGGACCCGAACCTGTTGAACGCCCGCCTGTACCTGGCCACCGCCTACGCCCAGCAATACATACCCGGCGCCGACACGCCGGAGAACAATCGCATGGCCGAGCAGGCGATCGCCGAGTTCGGAAAGGTGCTGGAGCGGGACACGCAGAACATCGGCAGCGTGAAGGGCATCGCCGCCCTGTATTTCCAGATGAAGAAGTTCGACGAGGCCAAGCAGTACCACGAGAAGGCCAAGCAGCTCGATCCCAACGACCCCGAGACCTACTACTCCATCGGCGTCATCGACTGGACGCAGAGCTACCAGCCGCGCATGGAAGAGCGCGCCAAGCTGGGGCTGAAGCCGGACGAGCCGCTGAAGGACAAGAAGGTCTGCGAGGACCTGCGGGCCAAGAGCACGGCCGTCATCGAAGACGGCCTGCAGAACCTGAGCAAGGCCATCGAGCTGCGGCAGGATTACGACGACGCCATGGCCTACCTGAACCTGGTGTACCGCGAGCGTGCCGACCTGCAGTGCGACAACCCCGAGGCACGCGCCGCCGACCTGAAGCAAGCCGACGACTGGGTGGAGAAGACCATGGCCACCAAGAAGGCCAAGGCGGAAAAGGTCACCCCGGGTGGGATCGTGCTGGAGCAAGGCCAGCAACCGCAACAGTAGTCCTTCCGGCGCCCCCGTGGGGGCGCGATCCTCAGCACGCCAAAGCCCTTCCGCAAGGAAGGGCTTTGGATTTGGAGTGGTCACGCTGGCGGAGTATGCCGCCGGGGTGCGGCACTGTGGGCGGCGGCGGAAGGCAGCGCTGAGCGGCGCAGGTCACGCAGGGCTGGTTGCGCGTCACAGCGCGTCCCCTTCCCCCATCGTTTAGAATCGGGTGTTTGCGGGGCCGGTCGCCGATGTTCAAGAAGATCCTGGTAGCAAACCGAGGGGAGATCGCGGTGCGGATCATCCGCGCTTGCCGCGAGCTCAGCATCCCTTCCGTGGCCGTGTACTCCGATGTGGACCGCACCGCCCTGCACGTGCGCAAGGCCGACGAGGCCTACCACATCGGTCCCGCCCCCTCGGCCCAGTCCTATCTGAACATCGAGAAGATCCTGGAGGTGGCAAAGCGCGCGGGCGCCGAGGCCATCCACCCCGGCTACGGCTTCCTGTCGGAGAACGCCGGGTTCGCCCAGGCCTGCGCCGATGCGGGAGTGAAGTTCATCGGGCCTACGGCCAAGGCCATGCAGCTCATGGGGTCGAAGACGGCGGCGCGGCAGGCCATGGAGAAGGCGGGCGTGCCCTTCGTCCCTGGCTCCGCCAAGGGGCTGCCCAGCTTCGGCGACGCGCTCAAGGTGGCGCGGGAGATCGGCTACCCGGTCATGATCAAGGCGGCGGCGGGGGGCGGGGGCAAGGGGATGCGTCGGGTCTTCAGCGAGACCGAGCTGCGTTCCGCTTACGACGCCGCGCGCAGCGAGGCCCTGCGGTCGTTCAAGGACGACGAGGTCTACATCGAGAAGCTGATCGAGAACCCCCGCCACATCGAGATCCAGATCCTGGGCGACGAGCACGGCAACCTGGTGTACCTGGGCGAGCGCGAGTGCTCGGTGCAGCGCCGCCACCAGAAGGTGGTGGAGGAGGCGCCCTCGCCCATCGTCGACGCCGACATGCGGCGCCGCATGGGCGAGACCGCGGTGAAGGTGGGGCGGGCCGCCGGCTACACCAACGCCGGGACGGTCGAGTTCCTGGTGGACAGCAAGAAGAGCTTCTATTTCCTGGAGATGAACACGCGGCTGCAGGTGGAGCACCCGGTCACCGAGTTCGTCACCGGGCTGGACCTGGCGCACCTGCAGATCCGCATTGCCGCCGGGGAGAAGCTGCCTTTCCGCCAGGAGGAGGTGCAGATCCGCGGGCACGCCATCGAGTGCCGCGTCTACGCCGAGGATCCGGACAACAACTACATGCCGTCGCCGGGGAGGATCACGCGGCTGCTGCAGCCTTCTGGGCCGGGGATCCGGCGGGATTCCGGCATGTACGAGGGCTTCGTGGTGCCGGTGGACTACGACCCGCTGCTGGCCAAGGTGATCGCCTACGCGCCCACGCGGGAGGCGTGCATCGCCCGCATGCAGCGGGCGCTGCAGGAGTACTTCGTGGGCGGCATCAAGACCAACCTGGGGCTGTTTCGGCGCATCCTGCGGGAACCCGACTTCATCGCCGGCCACATCGACACCGGGTTCCTCGACCGCCTCCTGTCGGGAGAGAAGAAGTCCGCGGAGGCGCGTTCTCCTCGCGACGGTGATGCTGGGATCGCGGCCATCGCGGCGGCCATCTTCGCCTTCCATGAGCCGGCGGCGCACGCCAATGGCGCCGGCGGCGACGGGAACCTCCCGGACACGGCCGCGTGGCGCCGGGCCGCGCGCGCGGAAGCCCTGCGAGGTGGGCGATGACCTACGAAGTCACGGTCGAGGGCAAGCCCTACCGCGTGGAGCTGAACCGGGTGGACGGCCGGCTGGAATGCAAGCTGAACGGCAAGCTGGTGGAGGTGGATGCGCAGATCACCGCCAACGACGTGCTCTCGCTCCTCCTCGAGGGGCGCTCCTACGAGATCAAGCGCGCCATCGGACCGAGCGACGTGCACATGGTGGTCGGAATGGCGCGCTACGCCACAGAGGTGCGCGATCCCCGCTCCCTGCGCGGGAGGAAGGCCTCCGCCGAAGCGGAGTCCGGGCCCCGAAAACTGGTCTCCCCGATGCCAGGCAAGGTGGTGCGGGTGCTGGCGCCCGCCGGCGCCGAGGTGGAAGCCGGCCAGGGCGTGGTGGTGGTGGAAGCCATGAAGATGCAGAACGAGATCAAGTCCCCGAAAAAGGGGAAGGTGCAG
>CAYTPH010000232.1:0-992 GCA_964439635.1 uncultured Terriglobales bacterium | reverse complement strand
TCCTCGACCAGATCACCCACTTCTTCGGCCACTACAAGGACCTCGAGCCGGGCAAGTGGGTGCGGATCGATGATTGGGTCGGCCCGGAGGAGGCGAAGGCGGAGATCCTCGCGAGCGTGAAGCGCGCCAAGTCCCCGAAAAAGGGGAAGGTGCAGAAAGTGCTGGCGCAGGAGGGCGCGGCGGTGAACGCCGGCGAGGCGCTGGCGATCGTGGAATAGCGGGCGTTTTGTAATAACACTTGACGTTAATAACGTTTACCGTTATTATCCGGGAAGAAGCTTGATTAAGAGCTTCGGTGACAGGCGGACTCGGGAGTTCTGGGAAACCGGGAGCAGCCGAAGACTACCCGCCTCCCTGGTCGGAGCGGCAAAGCGGAAGCTGATGTTACTGGATGCGGCTGCCAGCCTGGAAGACCTGCGAGTACCACCCGGGAATCGCTTGGAGGCACTGAAAAGCGATCGCCTGGGGCAGTACAGCATCCGCATCAACGACCAATTCCGCATCTGCTTCACTTGGAGGGACAACAATGCCCACGAGGTGGAGATCACCGATTACCACTGAGGACTGAGCAATGGTTTTCCCCAAGAACGGTTCCGCGGGATGGAGCGTTCATCCTGGAGAGATCCTGCGCGAGGAATTCCTGGAGCCACTCGGACTCACTTCGTATGCGCTGGCGAAGGCGGTACGGCTCCCGGTCCCTCGAGTCCACGACATCGTGAAGGAGAAGCGTGGCATTTCCGCCGACACGGCGCTCCGGTTCAGCCGTTATTTCGGAACGTCGGTCGAATTCTGGATGAACCTCCAGGCGGCGTATGAGATCCGCAAGGCGGCCCGGAACGCGCGAGGATCGCTGAAGAGCATCCGGCCATTGAAGAGGGCATCCGTGGCCTGAGGGTCCAAGCAGGCAAAAGGCGCGGGCCAGTGCCCGCGCCTCTTTGTTTCGTGCGGCCGCTACTTGCCGGAGTTCTTCAGGATCTCGTCCGCCAGGTAGT
>CAYTPH010000231.1:0-4870 GCA_964439635.1 uncultured Terriglobales bacterium | reverse complement strand
CCACCGCCATCACCCGCGCCCGCTCGGTCTTCGGCAGCGTCTCGCACGCCGTCCGCAACACCAGCCGCGGCGCTTTCGAACGAATCCGCAAGACATAGGGAAGCATGGCAGAACGGTTGTACTTCACCGCCTCCCGCAGCAGCCACCCCAGGCCCTTCTGCACCATGTCGTCCTGGTCGGACAGGAGGCTGTTCGAGAGCCGCACCGTCTCTCGCAGAAACTGTCCCTCCCGCACCCCGCGGATCAGCGCCACGCAGGCCGCCCGCCGGTGCCAGCGGTTCCGCGACCTCGCCCACACGAACGCCTTCCGCACTCGTTTCGGCTCCGCCGCCATCATCGGCCCCAGCAGGTACGACGCCAGGCCATCGTGGTCGGCCCAGCTGCTCACCCGGGCGATCCACGACTCGAAAAGACGGAACTCCTTCTCCTCGAGCTTACCGGCGAGCGGTTGCAGCAGCAGCACGGCGCAGACCTTCTCCTCCAGCACCCGGCCGCGGAACAGCCGGTCCGCCACTGCCACCAGGAACTCCAGCCCGCGTTCCCGCAGCAGCACGCGCCGGAACGACGCCGCCATCTTGCGCAGCTCGCCCGTGTACCAGCCGCGCGAGGTGACCACTTCCTTGAAGAACCACTGCACGCCCTCGGCGTGCGCGGTGCTGCCGCCATCCTTCAACACCCGCCGGATGTGGGCGGCGATGTATTCCGGGCTCCCAGGCTTCGGCATGCTTTCCTCTGCGTCCTCCGCGCCACTCGGGCTTCAGCCGGCGACGGAAGTCTCCTTGCGCACGAACCGGTCGTACACCCAAAGCAGCGCCGCGGTCAGCACGCCCACGCCGGTCACCACCCACCAGATCATCTGCGGCTCGTGCCGCACCTCGCCGAAATAGTGCAACAGCTCGCCCGACAGCCACCCGCCTACCAGCGACCCGATGCCCAGCGGCAGGAAGGCGAACCCCAGGTACGTCCCCTGCTGTTCCTTCGGCGCCAGCCGGGAGATGTACTCGTAATACCGCGGCGACTGGATGATCTCGCCGGTCGCCACCACCGCCAGGGCCAGGACGGCGGTGAGCACGCTCGGCCGCACCGCCAGGAAGATCCATCCCACGGCCGTGACCAGCGTTCCCAGGGTCACTGCCGCGAACGCCGGGATCTTCCGCGTCAGCGCATTGATGGCGACGGTGAAGAAGATGACGATCAGCGGATCGGTGATCAGGATGTATCCCGTGTTGGCCTGGGGGTCCACGTACTTCACGATGTAGCTGGGCAGGATCAGGTACTGCTGCCAGAACACCACCCAGTAGCCGCTGAAGATCAACAGGAAGAGCATGAAGCGGGGGTTCCCGATCACCGTCAGGAAATTGCGCGCCACCGTCCCGATGCTGGCGGTGGGCTCGCCCGCGGTACGCCGCGGCTCGCGGAAGAATATCAGCACCCCGATCAGCATCAGGAAGACGCTGGCTGCGGCGATCAGGAAGACCGCCTCCGGCTGAAGGTTCTCATGCGCCCAGCCCGCCAGGAATGGACCCAGGAACGACCCCACGTTCACCATCGTGTAATAAATGGAGTAGCCGATGGAGCGCACGTTCTCCTTGGACGCGCGCGCCGTCGTCCCCACCACGCAGGGCTTCACTAGGGCGACGCCCAACGCGGGCAGCAGCAGGATGAAGCCTGCCAGCCACCCGATCGGCACCACGTCGCGCACCGGCCCCATCCACGGCGCGGCGATCGAGCCGATCAGGAAATAGGCGCAGCTCAGGATGAAGTACGCCAGGGAGAGCGCTCGCCGGAATCCCATCCAGTCGGCCACCGCCCCACCGAAGGCGGCCAGCACCCAGACCATGCCGCCGAACAGCCCGCCCAGCGAGGTCGCCTGCTCGATGGGGAACTGCAGCGCCTCGTTGAGGTAGCGCACCAGCACCGCGAACACCGCGTAGTACGACAGCCGCTCGAAGATCTCGCTGATGTTGGCGACCCAGAACGGCCGCTCGAACCCCGTGCGTACCTCCTGCCACCGCTCTGCGAAGCTCATTCGTCTTTTCCTTCCAGCCTGCGCCGGACCTGTTCCGCCGCCAGACCGGCAACGCGCACTACCTTGCGCCGGCTGCTTTGGCCGGCAGCTATCGTAACGGACGCCCGCGGCACCCGCAAAACTTCCGCCAGGAACTCGATGCAGGCCTCATTCGCCCGTCCCTCCACCGGCGGCGCCGTCAGCGACAGCTTCAGCGCGTCCCCCAGTTCGCCGCTGATGGCGTTCCGCTTCGCCCGCGGATGCACCTTCACCGCGAACGTCGCCCCACCCGCCGTGTCGTTGATCGGGATCATCTCAAGCTCGTGTGGGCGCGGGTCTTCGACCCGCGCCGTCGGCCCGCAGGGCCGATTCCTGACTACTTCCGCCGCTCGCCAAAGATCCCCGTCCCCACCCGCACGCACGTCGAGCCCTCTTCCACCGCCACCTCGAAGTCGTGCGACATGCCCATGGACAGCTGCTTCAGCCCCAGCCGGTCGCGCAGCTCCCGCAGTCTCCTGAAGTAAGGACGCGCGTCCTCCGGGTCTTCCGTGAAAGGCGGGATGGTCATGACCCCGGCGATTTCGAGATGCCCCAGGGCAGGTACGGCCGCCAGCAGTTCGTCGATCTCCTTCGACCCCGGCGCCAGCCCGCTCTTCGATTGCTCGCCGCCCAGGTTGAACTCCAAGAGCACCGGCAGCCGCTTGCCCAGCTTCTCCGCTGCCGCATTCAGACGCTGCGCCAGCCGCAGCGAATCCACAGACTCCACCTGCGAGAACAGCTCCGCCGCCCGGCTGGCTTTGTTCGACTGGAGGTGCCCGATCAGGTGCCAGCGCGCGCCCTCCAGTTCGCGCAGCTCCGGCCACTTCCCCCCGAACTCCTGCACCCGGTTCTCTCCGAACAGACGTTGCCCGGCCTGGTAGGCCTCGCGGATGCGCGCCGGCTCCACCGTCTTGCTGACCGCCATCAGCTCGATGCCGGCCGGGTCGTGGCCCGCCCGCCGCGCCGCCGAGGCGATGCGCTCGCGTATGCGGTTCAAGTTCTCAACCACAGAGGTCACAGAGGCTCACTGAGGAAAAAAACAAGGCCACAGGATTTTACTCTGTGGCCCTCTGTGTCCTCTGGGGTTGACGGGTTTACATGATCGCCGTCGGCGGAGCCGGCTCGCTGGGATCGCCCGCGTTCTTCAGCGGCAGGAAGATCATCAACAGCGCCACCAGCGCCAGCACGATGAAGCCCAGGATCACGTGCGGCGTCTCGAAGATCGCCGGCAGCGGCCACTCTCTCCAGCGGAACACGGCGATGACGATGCCCATCAGCGCCTCGCCCGCGATCAGCCCCGAGGCGGTCAGCACGCCGGCGTTCTCGATGCGGGCCTTCTGCGCCTCGTTGAAGTTGCGGCGGTCGCGGAAGGTGTCGGTCAGCCAGCGGAACACGCCGCCGACGAAGATGGCGAACGTGGTCTCCAGCGGCAGGTACATGCCCACCGCCACCAGCATGGGGCTGCGCACGCCCAGCATGACCATGGCGATGCCCATCATGATGCCCACCAGGATCAGCGGCCAGGCCATCTCGCCGCCTACGATGCCCTGCGACAGCATGGCCATCAGGCCCGCCTGCGGCGCCGACAGCTGCCGGTCGCCGAAGCCGATGCCGCCGGCGTTGATGTTGCCGTAGTGCAGCACCATCAGCGGGAAGTACAGCGCCAGGCTGGCCACCGCGATGCCGATGAAGTCGCCGATCTGCATGCTGCGCGGCGTGCCGCCCAGGATGTGCCCGACCTTCAGGTCCTGCAGCATCTCGCCGGCCACCGCCGACGACACGCAGACCACGGCCGCCACTCCCAGCACCGCCGCCACGCCCGCGCCGCCCTTCACCCCGATGCTTACCATCAGCAGCGCCGCGATGATCAGCGTGGCCAGCGTCAGGCCGGAGATGGGGTTGTTCGACGACCCGATCATGCCCACCAGGTTGCCGCTCACCGCCGCAAAGAAGAACCCCAGGATGAGCATGACCACCGCTGCCATCGCCCCGCCGGAGATCATCCCGGCGAAGTACGTGTACAGCGCGATCATGGCGATCAGCGTCAGCCCCAGGCCGGCGAAGACGGTCTTGGCGCCCAGGTCCCGCTCGGTGCGGTTGTGCGCCACCCCGCCGCCCGCCTTCTTCAGGTCGGCCACGGCGCGCTTCATGCCGATGGCCAGGTTCTTGCGCATGCGGAACAGGGTGAAGCTGGCGCCTACCAGCATGCCGCCCACCGCGATGGGGCGCACGATGAAGCGCCACACCGCCTGCGCCTGGCCCTCCCAGTAGCCCCCATCCGGCGTCCCTCCCAGCGACGCCACGAACTCCGGCCCCTTCAGGAAGATGATCAGCGGCACCAGCAGCCCCCACGCCAGCACGCCGCCAGAAAAGTTCAGCGCCGCCAGCTTCGGCCCAATGATGTAGCCGACGCCGAGGTAGGCGGGGCTGACGGCGGGAGCGGAGAAGATGGTCTCGCCACCGGCGGGGAGCTTGGCGGCATCGGCGCCGGCGCCCATGCGGACGAAGCTGCGGCCCAGTTCGCCGGTATGCCGACATGTGGATCAACCTCAAGGCCGAAACCGATGCCGCCTTCGGGCTTGCGGTGGCTCAGGTGCTGGTCAGTGAGGGGCTGCACAAGGCTGACTACATCCGCGAGCAGACGGACCTACCGATCCTGGTTCGCGACGACAACTCGCGCTTTCTACGGCAGTCGGATCTCCAAGCCGGGGGCGCCGACAACCTCTTCTATTTCTGGGACGAGGTCACCGGGAAACTCGCCGCGGTCCCAGGCTGCGATGGTGACGGTGGACGCTCAATCGCCCTCGGCAATCTCAAGCCCGC
>CAYTPH010000230.1:0-4907 GCA_964439635.1 uncultured Terriglobales bacterium | reverse complement strand
CGTCGATGAAGATGATGCAGGGGGCGTTCTTCTTGCCCTGCTCGAAGAGGTCGCGGACGCGGCTGGCGCCCACGCCCACGAACATCTCCACGAAGTCGGAGCCGGAGATGGAGAAGAAGGGCACGTTGGCTTCGCCGGCCACGGCGCGGGCCAGCAGGGTCTTGCCGGTGCCGGGAGGTCCGACCAGCAGCACGCCCTTGGGGATTCGTCCGCCCAGCTTCTGGAACTTCTGCGCCTCGCGCAGGAACTCGATGATCTCGCGCAGCTCTTCCTTGGCCTCGTCCACGCCGGCCACGTCCTTGAAGGTGACCTTCTTCTGCTGCATGGAGAGCAGGCGGGCGCGGCTCTTGCCGAACGAGAGGGCCTTGGAGCCGCCGGTCTGCATCTGGCGGATCATGATGAGCCAGAGGGCGCCGATGAGGATGAGGGGAGCGAGCTGGATGATCCAGGTCCAGTTGCTGGCGGAGACGTCCTTGACGTTGATGAGGACGCCCTTGTCGCGCAGGATCTTGATCATGTCCGGGTAGTTGGCCGGGACGGTGGTGTGGAAGGTGGCCTTCTCGTCGCGGTACTTGCCGGTGACCGAACTGCCGTTGATGGTGACCTCGGTGATCTTCCCCTGGTCGACCTGGCTCATGAACTCGCTGAAGCTGACTTCGCGTTCCTTGGCGCTGCCGCCGCCGGCCTTCACAACCTGCCACAGCAGCACGCAGGACAGGAGGATGACCAGCCAGAAGACGACGGTCTTGACGGTTGAATTCACTCTCTAGCTCCTCAAACCCCGGGACGGGCCCCACAAACGAAAGAAGTCGAATCCGCTGGTTAGATGCGCCAGATGGCGATTCGATTTACTACCTGATTGTAACCCCGCCGAGCGGCCCAAAGTCGCCCAAAGGTGCTAAGGCGGGCGGATTTTTCGGGGTCCCGAGGGTTAGACACCGCGCAGAAGGCAAAAGGCAAAAGGAAGAAGGCAAAAACAGGGCCTCTCTTTGCCCTTTGCCTTCTTACTCTTGCCTTCCGGCCCTACCGCCCCGAGGCAGTGACCGCCGGGTGGGCGCTGGTGGTGGCCACGTAGGGCAGGTTGCGGCCGAGCTGGGGGGCGCCCAGGCCGTAGCCGACCACGTAGCTCTCGTCGATGAGGAAACCGAAGTAGTCGGGCTGGAGGCTGACCCGGCGCTCGCTCTGCTTGTCGAGGAAGGTGACCAGCTTCACCGAGGCGGCCCCGCGGGCGCTCAGGTTGCGGATAAGGAACTCGCTGGTGACGCCGGACTGCACCAGGGCCTCGATGAGCAGGACTTCCTGGCCCTTCACGTCGAGCTCGGGGGTGAAGAAGATCTCCAGGGTGCCGGTGTCGTGCTTCTCGGTGAACTCGGGCTTCATGAAGTGGCAGACGACGGGCATGTCGATGGCGCGCACCAGGTCGGCCATGAACATGAAGCCGTTCTCCAGCACGGAGACGGCGTGGATGGTCTTGCCGCGATAATCCTCGGAGATCTGCCGGCCAAGCTCCTTGACGCGCTTCTGGATCTGGTCGGCGTTGAGCAGGACCTTGAGGTTGGCCTTGCCGTCGATGGTCTGGTTCATGATGGACCCGTCTAACCTTTGCCCTCGGACGCGGACTCCTCAATGACGACGGCGGGGCCGCTCCCGGCCTGGTAACCGGCGGCGGGAGGAAACCCCCGCAGCCACACGATGTCGTCGTCGCGGACCGCTACCGGCCACAACGCCCGCTCGGGGCCCTGCACCCGCTTCTCCTGCAGGAGCTCCTTCACCTTCTTGGCGGACTTGGTGTGGGCCGGGCGGAAGCGGTCGCCCGGGCGCCAGTTGCGGACAACCAGCTCCGGGCCGAGCTTGCGCGCGTCCAGAAACTGCGCGGGATTATATCCCGAATCGGCGGGGCCACCGGGCAATAAAACCGCGCGCAGCACGGTTCCCAGCTCGGGAATGGCGAGGCGGCCGGGGATGGGGAGGGTGTACTGGAAGCCGCCGCCGATGGTGCTCATGCCCTGGGGACGCTCGAAGCGGAGCAGGCCGGCATCGCGGTGGAGACGCCAGCCGCCGGGGAGGTCGCCTTCGCGGCCGCGGCGGATGTCCTCCACATGCTCGAAATCGAGGCGCATGCCCAGGCGACCGGCGAAGGCGCGGATCAGGCGCCGCTGAGCGGCGAGAGGGAGCACGTGAAGCGCGACTTCGTTCAGCGAAGTTTCGGCGGCGACGGCGCGCAGCGCCGCTTCAACAACCCCTTCCCAGTACTGCTCCTCGGCGCGGGCGATCTCGGCCACGTCGGCAGCCACCTGGATGTAGCCGGGATTGAAGTCGCGCAGGATCACCGGCAGCAGCTCGTGGCGGACGCGGTTGCGCAGCACGGCGCGGTCGCGGTTGGAGGCATCCTCGCGCCAATCCTGGCCGAGAGTGCGAAGGCAGGCTTCCACGTCCGAGCGCCGAGCGCAGAGCATGGGTCGCACGACGCCGGATTGTTCCGGGTGGACGCCGGCCAGCCCCTTGGTCCAGGCGCCACGCAGAAAGCGCATGAGAAGGGTCTCGGCCTGGTCGTCGGCGGTGTGGGCGGTGGCGATACGGTCGAGCTTGCCGCCGGCCAGCAGCTCGCGGAAGAAGGCGTAACGCAGCTCGCGGGCGGCGGTCTCCAGGCCCTGGCGCTGGGCGCGGGCGTGGGCGGGAACGTCGGCGGAGCCGGGGTGGAGTTCGAGGCGGTGCTGGGCAGCCAGATCGCGGACGAAGGCCTCGTCGGCGTCGGCCTCAGCGCCGCGGATCTTGTGGTTGAAGTGAACGACCGAGAGGACGACGCCCAGCTCGGCGCGCAGCTCCAGCAGGCAGCGCAGCAGGGCCACCGAGTCGGCGCCGCCGGAGACGGCCACGCCCACGCGGTCTCCGGCGCGCATCAGGCGGTGCTCGCGGATGTAGCGGCGGACGACGTCCAGCACGGCGATATCGTACTCCTCGGGCGGGCACGGCTTTTAGCCGTGCCGTCAGGATCGCTGGGAAGATAGCGGCTCTAGCCGCTGCGGAGAGTTCTTGCGAGTCCGTTCGCTCGGCGGCTAAAGCCGGAGTTATTTTGCAGTCGCTGGCGGCACGACTGAAGTCGCGGTTCAAGCCCCGAAGTGCTGCCAGCCGCCGGGGCGGAGCTCCTTGCGCTGGCCGTGGCTGTCGGTCAGGTACATCCGCTTGCCCGGGATGATCTCGCCGATGCGGGTGACGCGCACGCCGGCGATCTTCGCCGGGATCCTGGCCGAGCGCGGGGCGGTGAACAGCAGCTCGTAGTCCTCGCCGCCGTGCAGCGCCAGGTGCAGGGAGCTGGTGAGTGTGCCGGCGGGGCGGGGGATGGAGTGCTCGGCTACCAGCGCGCCCACGCCGCTTTCGTCGCAGATATGGCTGAGATCGGTAGAGAGGCCGTCACTCACGTCGATGCAGGCGGAGGCCAGCTTGCGGTCGAGCAGCCAGCGGCCGACGGCGATGCGCGGCTCGGGAAAGAAATGGGCGGCAGTCGTCGCCGAGGGCCGCGGGCGGGCGCCCTGGCGCAATTGCAGCAGGACGGCGGCGGAGCGGCCGAGTTCGCCGGTGACGTAGAGGGAGTCGCCGGGGCGGGCGCCGGAGCGCAGCAGCGCCCGGCCCTTGGGGGCGCGGCCCAGCACCATGATGTCGGCCAGCACGCCGCTGGGCGACTGGGCGATGTCGCCGCCGGCCAGTTGTACTTTGAAGCGGCCGGCCAGCTTGAGCAGGCCGGCAGTGAAGCTGTCCACCCATTCCTGGCCGAGTTCCGGGGGGAGCGCGAGGGAGACGAAGGCGGCCAACGGCTCGCCTCCCATGGCGGCGATGTCGCTGAGCCCGCGGGTGAGGCAGCGGTGTCCGATGGAGCCGGCGGGGTGCCACTCGCGGCGAAAATGCACGCCTTCCAGGCTGAAGTCGGTGGTGATAAGAGCTTCGTCGGAGGCGGCGAGGCGCAGCACGGCGGAGTCGTCCCCCACGCCGACACGCACGGCGGCGTTGCGGGAGGCGGCCGCGGCACGCCGGATACCCTCGATCAGCTTCTTCTCCGAGGTGAGCAAGGCAGCCATTCTAAACCCAGTCGAGTGCATCGTTTTTGGAGCAGATGCACTCCTCTTTACTGATTGATTTCAGGTTACTTAAGTGTGGACCCCTGGCCATCTGTCTTATTGAGCCGGGGGCGGAACTCGGCTATATTTGGGCACCCTCTGGGACGAACGACAGCAGTCGCACATCCCTGTCGATAGAGCTGAAGCAACTGACCGCTCTCCCCCGAACAGGTTACGAGGCACCATGGACGGCGTGTACGTCAGCATCATCGTGGTCCCCAGCGTAGCCGCCCTACTCCTCTTCGGGGTCTTCACCTACCTTTACAGCCAGAGCCGCGAGACCTACTTCCGCGCTTGGCAACTGGGCTGGGCCGCGTACTGCCTCCACTTCGCGCTGATCGCGTGGAACGTCTGGGGCCATCGAACCCCGATGACGTGGTGGTTGGCCAAGGCATGCCTGGTCATCACGGCGCTGGCCATCTTTGTTTCCACGCGGCTGATCCGGCAAACACTGCACTTTCACTGGTACGACCTCGCGCTGGCTACGGTGGGGTTGCTGTGGGCCGCTTTGAGCGTGCAAGCCGCCGGCACGACTCCGCTGTGGGTGGAGCTGGGGCCACTTAAGGAAGTCGAAGTCGGGATCTCGTCGCTGCTGCTTTTCTGCGCCTGGCGATTCCTGCAGGCAGGGCGGGAGCGCGAGATGACGGGATTCCGTTTGCTGGCCGCGTCGCTTGGCGTCTGGGGGCTATTGATGCTCTCACGGCCCTTCCACAGCACGCTGGAGAAGATCTTGGGGCCCGTGGGCCACTTCCTGGGCCCGCTGCCGCAGATGCTGATCGGCATCTCCATGGTGAT
>CAYTPH010000229.1:0-4949 GCA_964439635.1 uncultured Terriglobales bacterium | reverse complement strand
CCCGGAGAGCGAGCTCTCGATCTCGATGCGCCCCTTCCGCCCGGTCTCGTGCAACGCGTCGTAGGCGTTGTTGAGGATGTTGAGGAAGACCTGCTGCAGCTGGTGGGCGTCGCCGATCACGTCCGGCAGCTCGGCATCCAGCCGCTCCACCACTTCCACCCCGTGGCTGGAGAAATCGTAGGAGCGCAGCTGCACCGTGCTGTGCACGATGTGGTTGAGCTGCACCGACTTGCGCTGCGCCGGCATCTGCCGCGCGAAGCTCAGCAGGTTCTGCACGATGGCCTTGGTGCGCTGCGCCTCCTGCACGATCACGCGCAGGTTCTGCCGCGCCGTCTCCGGGGTCTCCGGGCCCTCCAGCAGCAGGTCGGCGAAGCCGAGGATGGCGGTCAGCGGGTTGTTGACCTCGTGGGCTACGCCGGACACCAGCTGGCCCACGGCCGCCATCTTCTCCGCGTGCATCAGCTTGGCCTGCAGCATGGCGGCGTCGGTGATGTCGGTCATCACCACCACCACGCTGCTCACTTCGCCGCGCTCGTCGCGCATGGGGCTGAGGTTGATGGAGAAATGCGCCAGCCGGCCGTCGACCTGGGCCATGGGCGCCTCCAGGTTGTCCACCTGCTGCCCGTCCAGGGTCTGCTCGAAGGCGGCGACGAAGGTCTCGCGCCGGTTGGGAGCCACGCACTCCACTAGCCGGTGCCCCAGGAGCTGTTCGCGCTTGAAGCCGCCGTGATCGAAGCAGCGGCGGTTGGCGTAGCTGACCAGCCCGGCCGTGTCCACCACCATGATCAGGCTCTGGGTGTTGTTCAGGATCTTGCTGTTGAAATCGCGCTCGCGCTGCAGCTGTGCCTGGAAGGTCTTCAGGTCGGTGATGTCGAGCACCACGCCGCGGTACTGCACCACCTTGCCGGCGGCGTCCTTCACGGCGTAGGCGTTCTGCAGCGTATAGAGCAGCGTCCCATCCTTGCGCCGCAGGGTGTCCTCGAAGTTGCGCAGCGTGCCCTGCTCCTCGATGGAACGGGAGAAGCGGAGCCGCTGCTCCGGCGAGGTGTAGAGCTCGCGCGGGATCTCCACCTGCAGCAGCTCCTCGCGGCTCTCGTAACCGAGCATGCGGACCATGGCTTCGTTCACCTCGATGAAGCGGCCCTCGGGCGAGGAGAAGAAGATGCCCTCCTGGATGTTGTCGAACAGCTCGCGGTAGCGCCGCTCGGCCTCGCGCCGGTCGGTGATGTCTTTCAGCACGTGGATGGTCTGCACGCCTTCGTTGAGCGCGCCGCGGATGCGCGACGAGGAGACCAGGTACGTCCTTTCCAGCACCGGATGGATGTACTCGTCGTCCCTGTCCATGCCTACGCGGCAGAAGGGACAGGGCTGCGAGCTGCCGTCCGAGGCCAGCGACACCAGCGCCCGCATGCTCACCCCGATCAACTCCGCCGGCCGCACCCCGATGAACTGCGCCAGCGACTGGTTCACGCGCAGCACCTTGTTGGCGTCGTCGTGCACCACGATGAAGTCGGAGATGGAGTCGAAGATCTCGATCCAGTGCTTGTTGGACTGCGCGATGCGCGAGAACAGCCGCGAATTCTCCAGCGCCACCGAGACGTGGCCGGTGAGGGCCTGCAGCAGGTTGCGGTCGGCGGCGGAGAGTTCCCGGCCCAGGTTGGCCAGACAAAAGACGCCCAGAAGCTCGCTGTCGGCCCCGGTCAGGCGGGCCACGACGATGTCCTTCCAATCCAGCTCGGTGGCCAGAGTCGCGCCCAGCAGGGTCGGGGCCGGGCCGACCACCAGCTGCCCGGCGTGCTCGCGGGTGAGGTCGCCGAGGGCCTGGTTGAGACGCCGCTGCGCTGCCTTGTCGCCGGGCAGCGCCGGCCCGTGCATGGAAACCACTTCCAGCGCCTGGCCCGTGGCCAGGGCCAGGGCGGCAAGGGGTGCTTCCAGCATGTCGGCAGCACGCTCGGTGAAGCTGCGCACGAAGTCCGGTAGGCCCAGGGAGGAGCTTAATTCCAGCGCCAGCCCCATCAGGTCCTCGGCGCGCTTGCGGTGCCGCTCGGAGACGGAGAGGTTCTGCTTGGCCTCCAGTGCCACCGCCACCTGCGCCCCGAGGGCGCGCGCGCGGCGCGAATCTTCGGGAGAGAGCTTGCGTCCGTCGAGCCGATCCAGCACGCCGAACAGCCCCAGGACGCGTCCGTCGGCCCCGCGCAGCGGCACCGCCAGGCATTGCCGGATGGTGAATTCGGCGGCGATGGTCATCTCGATATCGGGTTCCTTGGTCACATCCTCGGTGGCAAACACCTCCCGCGAAGCCAGGATGCGCTGCGCCAGCTTGGTCTGCAGCGGCACCCGCAGCGGCCGCCCCCGACCGGCCTCGGACGCCCAGCGCACCCAGCAGCCATCCTCTTCCACCAGGGCGATGAACGACCGCGCGAACCCCAGGAACTCCGCGGCCCGCACCACGAACTGTTCCAGGAAGGCGTCCAGCTCACGTTTGCTGCCGAGGGTGGTGGAGATGTCGAGCAGCTGTTGCAACTCGAAGGCCTGCGAATTGGCGGTGCCGTAGAGCTCGGCGTTGGACAACGCCAGGGCGCCAAAACGCGCGATGGCGCTCACCAGGGAGCGGTCCTGCTCCGCGAAACGCCTCTCGCGGCCGGAGTAGACCAACAGCGCGCCCTGCGTCCGCGCGGTGCGGATGGGGGCGGCGATGAATTCCCCTCCCTGGATGAAGTCGGGAAAATCGTCCCCGGGGGTGACCGGCAGCACGATCAGCTGGTCGGCGGCGGCGGCCTCCTCCACCATCCGTGCGGCCGCTTTGCACCCCTTCTCGGCGTGGGTGCGCTTCACCGTCTCCAGCAGTTCTGCGGATTCCGCCGCTGCCCCGCGCAGCTCCAGGCCACCTTGTACCTGCATCATCAGGGCCACGATAGGGGCGTTGAAGAGCTCGCGCGCGCGCTCGGTGAGGGCCTTGCTCACCGCCGTCTCATCCAGGGCGGAATGCAGCAGTTGCGCGCATTGCTCCAGGACGTCGGCCCGGCGCCGTTCCTCCCGGAGCAAGGGATTCTCTGGTTCGGTAGCAGCAGCCGGGTTGTGGCTCTTCTTGCCAGCGACCATGTGTGCCCGACGGTGGCGTCAGCCACCCGCAACCTGAAGGGGAGAAGCCGAACGTACTCTGCCGTCTCATTTTGAGTCAAGGAAATAAGCGCCCCCTGTGCCCTGGTTGTGAACCAAAGACCAGTCTTCCCTGTCTCACCATGAGACTGGGCCGCCCCTAGTTCCCGGCCTTTTGAGACGAAATCCCACCCCGTTGGGCCCCACACCGAGGCGGCACCATTCCCGCCAATCTACTGATTTATTTAGCTTTATGCTCATGACTCCAGGGGCATGCAGGAGACCTCCGGAACTGGCAGCCCCCGTGCACTTCCCGCGTTCGGGATTTCCTGCAGTTCAGGAGGACGCTGTGATGAAGAAGATTCTGCGGTGGTTGGGGCTGGCGGTCGTGGGCACCCTGGCGCTGCTGACGGCCATGACGGTGACGCCGGCCTCAGCGCAGGACCAGGAGGCCGCCCGCAAGGTGAAGACGCGGGTCGACCCCATCTACCCTTCGCTGGCGCGCAAGATGAACCTGGGCGGTTCGGTGAAGGTACAGGTCACGGTGGCGGCCGACGGTTCCATCAAGGCGGCTAAGGCCATTGGTGGCCATCCCGTGCTCATCGACTCGGCGGTGGACGCGGTGAAGCGCTGGAAGTACGAGCCGGGCAAGGAAGAGACCACCACGGTGGTCGAGTTCAAGTTCACTCCCTCGGCGTAACTGCGGCCTGGCCGCGGAGGCAGCAACATGAGTATCCGCAAGCGTTTGTACGTTGGGTTCGGGGCCATCCTGGCGGTGGTCTTCGTCCTGTTCCTGGTCAACATGACGGCCATGCTGCGCGAGCGCAGCGCCCGCGCTGCCGCCTCCGCCTCGGTAGAGGTCGCCCAGGTCACCGGCGAGATCAAGTTCCAGATGATGCAGAACCGCCAGGCCCTGGGGAACTATCTGCTGAGCGGCGACACCCGCGAGGCCGACCAGATGAACCTGGGCGTCCGCAAGCTGGACGACATGCTCACCGAAGCCGAGAAGAAGAGCGCCGACGAGCGCCAGCAGTCCGCCCTCGCCAAGGTGCGCGACCTGGAACGCGAATGGTTCTCCGGCTTTGCCGCCCCGCTCATCGAGAAGCGCAAGCAGGTGGACTCGGGCAACTCCACCGTTGCCGAGCTGCAGATCTTCTATCTCCAGCAGAACCCAGCGGAGTGGCTGCGCAAGTCCACTGAGCCGCTCGACGAGGCGGAGAAGGCGAACGCCAAGCTGCTGGCCGAGCAGCGCAAGTTCAACGACACCGCCGCCACCGTCACCTGGATCGCCACCATCCTGGGCACCCTGTTTGCCATCGGCCTGGGCGTCTGGATCGCCGTCTACACCGCCCGGCAGATCACGCATCCCCTGGCTCACTTGGTGGCCGTCGCCCGCCAGATCGGCGACTCCGGCGACCTCGACCAGACGGTGGACACTAGCCGCAAGGACGAGATCGGCGAACTCGGCCGTACCTTCGCCAACATGGTCGGCTACCTGCGCGAGATGGCCTCGGTCTCCGAAGCCATCGCTGGCGGCGACCTGACGGTGGAAGTGCAGCCACGCTCCAAGAACGACACCCTGGCCAACGCCTTCTGCAGCATGACCGAGGGCCTGCGCAAGCTGGTGGCCAGCGTCCGCGACAGCGCTTCGCAGGTGGCCGGCGGCTCCAACCAGGTGGCCGGGGCCAGCGAGGAATCGGCCAAGGTCAGCGTCCAGGCCTCCTCCGCCATCGACGAAGTCACCAGCACCATGCACGAGATGTCCATCAACGTGCAGAACATGGTGAAGAACACCCAGACCCAGGCCTCCAGCGTGAGCGAGACCTCCGCCTCCATCGACGAGATGGTGG
>CAYTPH010000228.1:0-4952 GCA_964439635.1 uncultured Terriglobales bacterium | reverse complement strand
TGGGCCACTTCCTGGGCCCGCTGCCGCAGATGCTGATCGGCATCTCCATGGTGATGGTGCTCTACGAGAACGAGCGCCGTACGGTACAGGAGAACCTCCTGGCCTTCTCCATGCTCGATGTGGACACCGGCAAGCTGCTGGATGCAACGGAGGTGAAGCCGGCCATCGAACGCATCCTGGGACGGCTGCTGGAGCTGCTGCGGCTGGAGCGCGCGGCGGTGTGCGTCGCCGAGCGCTACCACGAGATCCTGCCGTGCACTCAGCAGGGGTTCTCCGAGGGCTTCCTTTCCAGCCTCCAGAAGAAGGGGATGGCGGACGCGTTCAGCGCGTTCGTGTACCGCCGCGGCGGATGGGTGATGCTGCGCAACCTGAAAGAGGACCTGCTGCAGATGCCCACCGGCCCCGAAGACCACGTCCCCGGGCTGCGGGCGGTCTTCCAGGAGGAGAACGTGGAATCCATGGCGGCGGTCAGCCTGCAGACCCGGGAGCGCAACTTCGGGATGGTGCTGCTGCCGCTGCCCGACGGGGCGAAGTCGCTGGGCTCCTCCCAGGTGCGGCTGCTGCGCGCGGTGGCCATGCAGATCGGCATGACGCTGGAGAACTACGTGCTCATGCACAAGACCCAGCGCCGCACCCGCGAGTACGAGCTGCTGACGCAGATCGGCCAGGTGGTGAGCTCGCGGCTGGACCCGGACGAGGCGCTGCGCGCCATCCATAAAGAGCTGGGAAAACTGTTCGATACCCGGTCGTTCTACGTCGCCTTCCTGGAGGGCGACGAGCTGCGCTTCGAATTCGAGGTCGACGAGGGCCAGGTGTTGCCCAAACGCACCCGCAAGATCGGGAATGGGATCTCGGAATACATCATCCGCACCGGGCAGCCGTTGCTGATCCGCTCCGACATGGAAGAGGAGCGCCGCCGCCTGGGGGTGGTGGCCATGGGCAAGCCGGCCGTGTGCTTCTGCGGCGTCCCCATCTTCCGCTACGGGCAGCCGGTGGGCCTGATGGTGGCCATGACCTACGACCGCGAGTTCGTCTTCGACAAGCGCGACATGGAGGTGATGGAGACGGCGGCGGCGCAGCTGGCCGTGGCCATGGAGAATGCCCGCCTGTTCGCCGAGGAGCAGAAGCGCTCCCGCTACCTGGCCTTCCTGAACAAGATCTCCACCACCGCCATCTCCAGCCAGGATTCCGAGCAGATGATGGAAGAGATCGTGGGCGAGATCCAGAAGAACTTCAACTTCGACCACATCGGCATCGGCATCCTGGACTACGCCACCAAGGACATCGAGATCAAGGCCGAGGCCGGCACCACCACCAAGGCACTGGGCAAGCGGGTGCCGCTGGGCGTGGGCATCATGGGGCGGGTGGCGCGCACCAACGAGATGGCGCTGGTGCAGAACACCGGCGAGGGGCACCTGCTGGGCATCCTGCGGGAGTCGCGCTCGGCGCTGTGCCTGCCCGTCACCTACGGCGAGACGCTGCTGGGCGTGCTCAACGTGGAGAGCCGGCGCGACAACGCCTTTGCCCAGGAAGACGTGCTCATCCTGCGCACGCTCGCCGACCTGCTGGCCACGGCGCTGCACAACAGCTTCATCTTCCAGAAGATGCAGCAGCAGTCCATCACCGACGGCCTGACCGGCATCAAGACGCGGCGGTTCTTCCTGGAGTCGCTGCAATCGGAGGGCAAGCGCGCCTCGCGCTCCGGGCGCCCGTACTCGGTGGTGATGATCGACCTGGACAAGTTCAAGGAAGTGAACGATTCGCTGGGACACCTGGAGGGCGATCTGCTGCTGGCGCGGGTGGGACGGCTGCTGGAGCAAAAGTGCCGCCAGTCCAACGTGGTAGCGCGCTACGGCGGCGACGAGTTCGTCATCCTGATGCCGGAGACTGGGGTGGAGCAGGCGCTGGTGCTCTCCGAGCGCCTGCGGCTGTGGATCTCCACCGATCCCATGCTCAACGAGCGGCACATCACCGGCAGCTTCGGCGTGGCCACCTACCCGCTGCACGGGGCCGCGGTGGAGGACATCCTGCGGGTGGCCGACGCCGGCATGTACGTGAGCAAGAAGGCGGGTGGCAACCGGGTCTCCACCGCGGAGGAGTTCGTCGAGGGCGAGACCACGGCGCAGCAGCGCCAGCTCATCACCTCCTACGTGGAGGGCTTCCTGCGCCGCGAGCAGACCGGCCCAGGCAGCGCCGACGAGCTGGTGGCCACCCTCAAGAAGCTGTCGGCCAGCGTGCAGAGCGGCAGCGACGAAGAGATGTTGATGGACGCGGTCCGCACCCTGACCCGTGCCGCCGAGACCCGCGAGGTCTGCGCCGGGCACGGCGAGGGCGTGGCGCGGTACGCGGAGACCATCGGGCACGAGATGGCGCTGGCCGAGGACGAGCTGGCCGACCTGGTGTTCGCCGCCCGCGTCCACGACGTAGGCAAGATCGTCATCCCGGAGCGCATCCTCAACAAGCCCGGCCCGCTCACCGAGGACGAGTTCCAGCTGGTGAAGTGCCACCCGGCGGTGGGCGCGGAGATCATCGACGTCATCCCCAGCAGCGCGCGGGTGCGGCAGTACGTGCGCCACCACCACGAGCGCTTCGACGGCACCGGCTATCCCGACGGCATGCGCGGCGAGCACATCCCGCTGGGGTCGCGCATCATCGCCGTCGCCGAGGCCTACCTGGACATGACCACGGAGCGGCCGTACGCTCCCATCAAGACGCCGCAGGAGGCCATCGCCGAGCTGGAATCGCTGAGCGGCACACAGTTCGACGGCCTGCTGGTGCGCATCCTCATCCGCCAGCTCCGCGGCGAGCGGGCGACCAGCAGCGGGCGATAGTTCCCGGTTGCCAGTTCCCGGTTCCCGGTTATCATCTCCGGGCATGAAAGCCCTACAAGCAGCAATCGTGGTGGTGTGCCTGGCCCTGGCCGCGGCAGCGCAGCAGCCGCAAGCCCAATCGGGCCAGCGCGAGGTCTATCGCGTTCACTTCTTCAAGGCGGCGCCGGGGAAACTGGAAGACCTGGTCGACGCCTACAAGAATGTCCCGCTGGAGCCGGGGCAGCCGCGCCCGGCGCTGTTCCGGCACATCGCCGGCGACGACTGGGACCTGCTGGTGATCTACCCGCTGGGCGCGAAGTTCTCGGTGGAGGCGCCCACCGCGCCGCCGTCGGCGCAGCAGCGGGCCTTCCGTGAGCGGGTGATGGCGGACTACGTCTGGCATACGGATACCTATGCCTACGGGCCGCCGCTGAAGGACTTCCAGCAGGCGCTGGGACTGACCGCGGAGGCGCCCGCGGGGCGCAACGCCGTCTACCAGGCCTCCGACTACTCGGCGCTACCCGGGCACCGGGCGCAACTGGAGAGCGTGCTTGACCGGCTGCTGAGCATGTCGCCGGGAAGGTCGGTGAAGCTGGAGCACGTGCACGGCGCGTCGTGGGACTGGCTGCTGCTCTATCGCTACAACAACTGGGCGGAGCACGCGGCCGAAGCCATGGATCCCGACGCCGACGAGAAGGCCAAGCGCGCCGGCTTTGCCAGCGGAGCCGCCATCGGCACGGAGTTCCGGCTGCACGCGGCAGGGCACCACGACAATTTTGTGGGCAGGGTGCAGTAGCATGCGCGCTGCGCGCGCACGCCGCGGGTCGTAGACCCGCGGCCACACAGGAGGAGCAATGGCTTCAGCAGCGAGTTCGGCGATGGCCTTCCAGCACGACCGCTACCAGGCGCATCGCAAGCTCTTCACGTTTCCGGCGAAGTTCTACTTCTACGACTCCACCGGCAACACGGTCGCCTTCTTCGAGCAGAAGGCGTTCAAGCTGAAAGAAGACATACGGCTGTACAACGGGCCGGAGAAGACGCAGGAACTCCTCCAGATCCGGGCACGGAAGATCCTGGATTTCTCTAGCGCCTACGACGTGGTAGATCCGGCCTCGCAGCAGAAGATCGGGGGGCTGAAGCGCAAGGGCTGGAAATCGATCCTCAAGGACGAGTGGATCATCATGGACCAGCTCGACAACGAGGTGGGCAAGATCCAGGAGGACAGCGCGCTGCTGGCCACCATCCGCCGCTTCCTCACCAACCTGGTGCCGCAGAGCTACAACTTCGTGGTCGGCGACCAGGTAGTGGGCACCGCCAAGCAGCCGTTCAATCCCTTCGTGCTGAAGCTGAACGTGGACCTGGCGAACGACGTCGGGCGCAAGCTGGACCGGAGGATGGCAGCGGCGGCAGCAGTGCTGTTGCTCGCTATCGAGGGACGGCAGCAGTAGCCGGTGGTGTGGCCCCGGATCTTTGACCCGGGCCGTGGCCACACGATCACGGAGTTACCCGGATCAGCGGCTTGCCGGCGGGCAGCACATCGCCGATGACAGTGGCGGCTACACCCGCCTTCGCCAGCGCGCCGGCAAGCGGCTCGGCGTCGGCGGCATCCACCGAGATCAACAGCCCGCCGGCGGTCTGCGGGTCATAAAGGATGGTGCGCAGGTCCTCCGGCACGCCCCCCTCGTATTCCACGCTGCACTCCGCGAACTCGCGGTTGGCCTTCAGGCCGCCGGGGATGTAGCCGGCGCGCACGCACTCCAGCGCCCCGGGTAGGAGGGGCACGGCGGAGGCGCGGAGCTGCAGCGCCACCCCGGAGCCCTGCGCCATCTCGCGGGCATGGCCGATCAGGCCGAAGCCGGTGATGTCGGTCATGGAGTGCACGCCGAAGCTGCCGTCGCGGACGACGTCGGCGGCGGCGCGGTTCAGCGTGGTCATGCTGGCGGTGACGGCGTCGATCCACGCCGCCTCGGCCGTGCCCTTCTTGATGGCGGTGGAGATCACGCCCGTGCCCAGGGCCTTGGTGAACACCAGCCTGTCGCCGGGGTGGGCGCCGGAGTTGGTGAACACCCGCCGCGGGTGGATGGTGCCGGTGACGGCGTAGCCGAACTTGATCTCGGCGTCGCGGATGCTGTGGCCGCCGAC
>CAYTPH010000227.1:0-4989 GCA_964439635.1 uncultured Terriglobales bacterium | reverse complement strand
AAAAGGACTCTGGATTCTGCATGCCCCTGCCGCAGAGCGAAACACCGGGCCGACTGCACGCTGAGCTGGTGGCGCGCGGTGTCCGCATGACCCGCCAGCGGCGCACCATCCTCTCCGTCATCGAGACCGCCAAGCAGCACCTGGCGGCGGCGCAGATCCTGCGCCGCGCCCGCAAGCTCGACCCGGCGGTCGATCGCGTGACCGTCTATCGGACCCTGAACCTGCTGAAGCGGCACGGGCTGGTGGACGAGCTCGACCTGCTGCACATCCGCGGCGACGGCCATTACTACGAGCGCCGCCCGCAGCGCGACCACCTGCACGTGGCCTGCCTGCGCTGCGGACGCATCCAGGAGATCGAGAGCTCGCAGTTCGAGCGCATGAAGGGGCAGGTGGAACGTGACCTGCGCTTCCGCATCGTGGTCACGCGGGTGGAGATCGGCGGCTACTGCCCGAATTGCCGCCTGTGAATCTGGCTTTCGCTTACAATCCGGCCAATGGCCACTCCTGAGTCGGCAGTCCCGTCCGCGCCCCCCAGCGAGCGCGTCCCGCTGGTCTTCCGCATCATCTCCATCCTCTCCGTGGTGGCGCTGGTGGTCTTCCTGGGCGGCGTGGGCTGGTTCTACCTGGCGGCGCGGCGTGCCCTGCCCCAGCTGGACGGCCGCATCGAGGCGCCGGGAATCACGCACAAGGTGCGAGTGGTCCGCGACCCGCACGGGGTGCCGCACATCACCGCCGCCAACCTGCAGGACCTGTTCTTCGCCCAGGGGTACGTCACCGCCCAGGACCGGCTGTGGCAGATGGACGGGCTGCGGCGGTATGCGGGCGGCGAACTGGCGGAGGTGATGGGCGAGGGCCTTCTGGCCTCCGATCTGCGGCAGCGCGTCCTGCTGACGCGCCTGGTGGCGGAGCGCTCCGCCGCCGGGCTCTCGCCGCGGGAGCGCTCTTATCTGGACGCCTATAGCCGGGGCGTGAACGCTTTCATCGAGTCGCACCGCGACCGGTTGCCGATGGAGTTCCGTGTGCTGCGCTACTCGCCCAAACCGTGGACGATCTCCGACAGCCTGTTGATCGGCGTCCACATGTGCCAGCTGCTGAACCACGGGCTCTACGCCACCGAGTTGCAGCGCGAGAAGATCCTGGAGAAGCTCGGGCCCGACCTCACCGCCGACCTGTATCCCACGCGCTCCTGGCGAGACCGGGCGCCGGCCGAACCGCCCACGCCTCCGCCCTCGGCCGCCGCTCCGGCGTCGGCGAATGCGGGGACTCTTCCCTTCCCCGTAACCAACGTATGGCTGCACGAGCCCAGCCTGGCGCCCGGATCCAACAACTGGGTGATCTCGGGAGCGCACACCGCCACGGGTAGGCCCCTGCTCTCGAACGACATGCACCTGCCGCACAGCATCCCGGGGATCTGGTACGAGGTGCACCTGAAAGTGGAGGGCGCAACCCTCGACCCCGGGGCTGGGGCGGATGCACAAGCGGATTTCGAGCTGGCACAAGGATTCGACGTCGCCGGCGTGGCGCTGCCGGGATTGCCGGCGGTGGTCGTGGGCCACAACCAGCGCATCGCCTGGGGCTTCACCAACCTGGCGCCCGACGTGGAAGACGTGGTCATCGAGACCTTCAACGACAAGGGCGAGTACCTCACCCCCAAGGGGTGGGAGCGTCCGCTGCTGATGCGCACTACCATCCACGTCAAGGACAAGCCGGACGTGAAAGTGGACGTGCCGCTCACCCGCCACGGACCCATCGTCACCCCGCTGGTGCCGGGTGAGAAGCGGAAGCTGGCGCTGCAATGGGCCATCTACGATCCCACCGCGCTGTCGCTTCCCTTCGTGGAAGTGAACGCGGCGAAGGACTGGAACCAGTTCCGCCTGGCGTTCTCCCGCTTCAATATGCCGGGGCAGAACGTGGTCTATGCCGACGTGGACGGCCACATCGGCTACCAGGCCACCGGGCGGGTGCCTATCCGCAAGCACGGGGATGGATCGGTGCCGGTCGCGGGCGAAGCAGAGCAGGCGGATTGGGCGGGCTACGTCCCCTTCGACAAGCTGCCCAGCGTTTACGATCCGCCCTCGGGCATCCTGGCCACGGCCAACGGGCGCATCGTCCCCGACGGCTACCCTTACCACGTCGCCAGCCAGTGGGGCGGGCCGGAGCGCGCCCAGCGCATCTACCAGGTGCTGGAGTCGGGCAAGAGATTCACCACGGCCGATATGCTGGCCCTGCAAGCCGACGTGCAGTCGGACATGGAGCGCTTCTTCGCGCAGCAGTTCGCCGCCGCGATCGCCCGGCGCCCGGCCGCCTCCGACCGGCTGCGCGCTGCCGGGAAGCTGCTCGCTGCCTGGGACGGCCGCGTCACCAAGGAGGCCGCCGCCCCCACCCTCCAGCACTTCGCGCGAATGGAGTTGCTGCGCCTGCTGCTGGCCGGCAAAGGGGGAGAGCCCATCCAGTACAGCTGGTGGATGAGTGAGGTCTTCTTGGAGAACGTGCTGCGCGAGCGGCCGCAGCGCTGGCTGCCGCAGCAGTTCCAGACCTACGACGACCTGCTGGTAGCGGCGGTCGAGGGCGCGCTCAAGCACCGCGACTCTCCCCGGGACCTGGATGCCTGGCGCTGGGGACGTCAGTTCCCCGTGGCGCTGCAGCATCCCGTGTTCACGCGCATCCCACTGATCCGGCGATGGGCCGCCCCGGGGATCGTGGAGCAATCCGGCAGCGGCATGACGGTGAAGCAGGTCGGCCGCGCCTTCGGGCCGTCGATGCGCATGACCGTGGACTTCTCCGACCTGGACGCCTCCACCCTTAACGTCGTGACCGGACAGTCCGGCCAGATCTTCAGCCCGCACTACCTGGACCACTGGGACGCCTGGTACAACGACCGGACCTTCCGCCTGCCGTTCAGCGACCGGGCGGTGGCTGCGGCCCGCCGGCACGAGCTGACGCTCGAACCCAAGCCCTAGCGCCCCAGCGGCTACAATGGGCGGAGACACGCCTTCCGTCATGGTCACCACCGCAGCCATCCGCGAGCACTACGATTCCCTCGCCTTCATCTATGAGACCTTCTGGGGCGACCACATCCACCACGGCCTGTTCGTCGAGGGGTCGGAGACGCCGGAACAGGCGCAGGTCAACCTGGTGGATTACTGCATGTCGCTGGTGGACCCGGCGGGCAGCCGGGTGCTGGACGTGGGCTGCGGGCATGGAGGAACGTCGATCCGGCTGGCCAAGCGCGCCGACTGCCGCGTCCTTGGCCTGACGCTCAGCGAGAAGCAGGCGCGCCTGGCGCGGGCCAAGGCGGTGCGGGACGGCGTCAGCGACCTGGTCAGCTTCGTGATGCAGGATGCGGAGGCCTTCGAGTATCCCGCGAGCGAATTCGACCTGGTGTGGACGATGGAGTCTTCTGAGCACTTTCTAGACAAGCCGGCCTACTTCCGCAACGTCGCCCGTACGCTCACGCCTGGCGGACGGCTGCTGCTGGCGGCATGGACCGGCCCCATGGCCAGCGAGCGGGTGCGCGCGGTGGCGCGAGACTTCCTCTGCCCGGAGCTGTGGACGGCGCGCCAGTATCAGGAGGCGGCCGGCAACGCCGGCTTGGTGGTGACCCGCACCGAGGACCTTACGCACAACATCATCCGCACCTGGGAGATCTGCCGGGAGCGCGCGCAGGCGGCCGGCCCGATGCTCAGCCTCATGCCCAGGAGCGTGCGCCAGTTCGTCGGCGGCATCGACGTGATCCTCGATGCCTACCGCTCCGGCGACCTGACCTATACCGTCCTGGCCGCGGAGAAGCCCCGTGCCTGAGCCCTTCTTCCGCCGGGTCGCGGACCAGATGCTCGACGCCGACACGGAGAAGCACATCGCCGAACAGAAAGCCGCCCTCGAAAAGCACCCGGAATGGGCCGAAGGCCATTACCACTTGGCGCAGTTGTATCGGGTGCAGCACGGGCGGCGTGACGAGGCCAAGCGCGAGTTGCTGATCGCCCTGGAGCTGAAGCCTACCTTCGCCGACGCCCACGTGGCGCTGGGCGAGATCTACATCGCCGAGGACGACCTGGTGCGCGCGCGCCAGCACGCCCAGTTCGCCGCCACGTTCGGCAACCGCCGCCTGCTGGAGCAGTTGGAGCGCCACGGCCGCTAGTCGTCCCTGGTCCCTGCCCTTCCTGCCCGCCCGGTTATATACTTGTCGGTTTCCAAATCCCCGCGGAGTGATCTCGTATGGCGACTGCCGCTGCAATCGATTATGCCCGTCAGAATCAAGAACGGTTCCTGAACGAACTCAAAGACCTGCTGCGTATCCCCAGCATCAGCACCCTGCCCGAACACAAGGACGACGTGCGCAAAGCGGCGCAGGTGGTGGCCGACGAATTGAAGCGCATCGGCTTCGAGAACGTGGAGATCATCCCCACCAAGGGCCACCCGCTGGTCTACGCCGACTGGCTGCACGCCGCCGGCAAGCCCACCGTGCTGTGCTACGCGCATTACGACGTGCAGCCGGCAGAGCCGCTGGACGAGTGGATCTCGCCGCCCTTCGAGCCCACGGTGCGCAACGAGAACATCTATGCCCGGGGCGCGGTGGACGACAAAGGCCAGCTCTGGATGCAGCTGAAGGCGTTCGAGGCCATGGCCAAGGCCGGCGCTGGCAAGTTCCCCATCAACATCAAGGTCATCATCGAGGGCGAGGAGGAGGTGGGCGGCGAGTCCATCGCCAAGTACGTCCGCGAGAACAAGGAGAAGCTGAAGGCGGACTTCGCCCTGGTGACCGACACCGAGCTGTTCGCGCCCAACCTGCCCACGCTGTGCGTCGGGCTGCGCGGTCTGGTTTACACCGAGCTGGAGGTGCAGGGCGCCAGGACCGATCTGCACTCCGGCATGTACGGCGGCGCTGCCCCCAACCCGCTCTTCGCGCTCATCCAGATCATCAGCAAGCTGAAGAACGACAAAGGCAGGATCCTGATCCCCGGCTTTTACGACAAGGTGCGCAAACCCAGC
>CAYTPH010000226.1:0-5009 GCA_964439635.1 uncultured Terriglobales bacterium | reverse complement strand
ACCGCTACTCGGTGGAGATCGTCCCCTACTTCGATTCCACCGACCACATGGTCTTCAACGACGCCTTCGTCGGCGCGGTGCACGGCGGCACAACGTTCACCAACTGGCCCGACGAGTACATCCACAGCTCCGACGACGACCTGTGGCAGATGGACCGCACCCAGTTCAAGCGCAACGCCGTGGCGGTGACCGCCATCGCCTGGTTCATGGCGAATGCGGGCGTACGCGAAGCACAGACTATTTCGTCGGTTCTGGTGCCGAACGCCATCGCTCGCGTGCAGCGGGACATTAGTGCACTCCGCGCGGCCGGGGCCGCGGATTCGACTGCATGGGCGACGCAGGGCGACGTCGAAGCTCACGCATGGTCACGTGAGGAGGCTGCTGCCGCATCGATCTCGACGCTGGAGCCCGGGAATGCAGAGGTGACGCGGAGTGCAGAGACTGCCCAGCGGGCCATCGTCTCGGTGGCAGTTGCCGACGGCATGCCGCGACGAACCCTACGGCGCGCACCCGCCCCACAGTATCAATCCCTGACCAGCCGTGTTCCCGTCCGCTCCGACGTCGCCACCTACGTCAAGAAGATGGACGACATCAAGAAAGTCCCCGGCTTCCATCCACTGATGCGCTATGAGGCCCTGAACTTCGCCGACGGCAAGCGCAGCCTCTGGGAGATCTACACCGCCGTCCGCGCCGAGTCGCTGGCCACCGGCGAGTGGTATTACGGGAAGGTCACGCCGGAGATGGTGCAGCAGTTCTTCGAGAACGCCGCCACCGCGGGCGTGGTCACACTGCAGGACGCTCCGCCCCCGGCGAAGCCGAAGAAGTAGCGCGGGCGCCCCGCCCGCGCATCTTCATTCTTCGCCCGTGGCTTCGCGTCAGACAAGGCCGCGGAATCGCCCGTCCGCTGCTGTCGGCCGGGTGTACAATGCACAGAACTTGCTTATGGGGCTTGGTTTGCGTTCTGATCGCGCCACGCGTCCGCCGGTCCCTTATTACGGCTCGGCTCCTCGGCCAACATCTTGAGTGACGCGAAGCTCCGGCTCCGCATCTGAAGAGGGATATGCAAGCACAGAAGGCCAGCAGCCTGCGGGCGGCGCACCTGATGAAGGCGTGGGGCGGCATCCTCACCGGGCGCGCCCCCCTGATGTCCATCGAGATCACCCGCGAGTGCCCCCTCTCCTGCCCCGGGTGCTACGCCTACAACGACACCCACCTGGGCGGCGACAAGAACCTGCGCGACCTCTCCGACTTCAAGGGCGACGAACTGGTGGAGCGTGTGGTCGGCCTGGTGCGCCGCCACCGTCCGCTGCACGTCTCCCTGGTCGGCGGTGAGCCCATGATGCGCCACCGCGAGCTCAACCAGATCATCCCCGCGCTCGACCGGCTGGGCGCCTTCACCATGGTGGTCACCAGCGGCGTCATCCCCATCCCTCCGGAGTGGATGAAGTTCCCCAACTGCCGCGTCACCATCTCGGTGGACGGCCTGCCCGAGCACCACGACGTCCGCCGCAAGCCCGCCACCTACGAGCGCATCCTGCGCAACATCGAGGGTTGCGAGGTCAACGTCCACTGGACCATCACCCGGCCTATGCTGCAGCGCCCCGGCTATCTCGAGGAGTACGTCAAGTTCTGGGCTGAGCGTCCCGAGGTCAACTTCATCTGGACCAGCGTGTACTCCCCGCAGGCGGGCGAGCAGAGCCCGGAGATGCTTACCCCCGCCGACCGCGAGGTGTTGCTGCGCGACCTGGCGCCGCTGCGCCGCAAGTATCCCAAGTTCCTCATCAACCAGGGCATCGTCGAGACCTTCAACGCCCCGCCCAAGGACCCCGACGACTGCATCTTCTCCACCATGTCGGTCAACTACACCGCCGACATGCGGACCCGGGTGGAGCCCTGCATCTTCGGCGGCAATCCCGACTGCTCGCAGTGCGGCTGCGCCATCTCCACCGCGCTGCACTGGATCGGCCATCGCAAGGTGGCCGGGCCAGTCACGGTCGGCCAGTTGGTGCGCGGCTCCGTCGCCATCGGCAAGCTGGTCTCCCGCCTCAAGCCCGAGCACCGCGAAGCCCTGCGCTGGGAGCGCGACCTCAGCGCCCCGCCGCCGAAGAAACCGGAGAGCCTGGTGCAGATCTCCGGCCCCGAGCAAAAAGCCGCCACGGGGGACTAGTCGGCAGTCGGCAGTCGGCAGTCATCAGCAAAAGCTAAGGGCGACCGTATGGTCGCCCTCGTTCTTCGCTGCCGACTGACGACTGCCGACTTATTTCACGTCCTTCATCGCCAGCAGGCTTCCGTAGTCGCGTCCGCTGGGCTCGGTCGCCCTGGCCACCACTCCCGCGAATCCCTGCCGGAACTCGGGGTATCTCTGCACCAGTCCCTTGATCACCGCCATGTTGTCGGCGAACGCCTGCTGGGTGTTGGAGACGTCGGCGGCTTCGAACCGCACCACCAGGTACAGTTCGCCCTTCTCCGCCACCGGCGTCATGTACGTCACCTTGTAGCTCTTACCCCCAGACATCAGCATCAGCGGGCTGGTAGCTGATGGCAGGTCGGTGGGCCGCACCTGCTGCATCTCGTCCGCCAGCCGGTCCAGGTTGCGCGTGCTCATGAAGCTGACCGGCGCCTGCAGGTCCCACGCCGTCAGGTAGTAGAACCAGGCGTTGTGGAGCTGTCCCTTGGCCTTGTGCTCGCGGGCCTGGTCCAGGAACCACGACGGCGCGTGACCCGCCAGCTCTCCCGGCTTCAGGTAGAACCCGCCGATCTTCCACTGCCCCGCCTGCTCCTGCAGGATGAGCGTGAACATGTAGGGTTTCTTCTGCGACTGCAAGTCCTGCATGACGATGGCGTAGCGTCCCGGCGGCAGGTTGGGGATGCTGAAGCCCACGCTCTGCGAGGTGTGCCCGGTCGAGCCGAAGACCCCGCAGAAGAACTCGGCGCGGGCCAGGGGCGCGTTCCCCGGCGCGTCCAGCAGATAAGTGCCGCGCGGGCTGGGCACTGCCGCGGCGATGTCCGGCTTGGCCTCGAGGACGAGGGCTTCCACCGGGTGGAAGTTGTGGGCCAGGCCCCCGATGGCGCTCTGCCGCAGGTTGAAGACGTCGCCCTGCTGCGCCATCTGCAGGTACCGGCCGGCGGCCTGCTCGAGGGCGGTTCGCGTCGGCGCCTCGACCTCGTTACCGGCCAGGCAGCTCTCCGCCACCGCCGGCAGGCACGCCAGCGCCCCCAGAACTCCTGCCAGAAGTAGGTCCCGGATCATAGGGATTGTCTCGTGTGCGGTACTCTCATTGAGATGCGGTTTTCGACGCTTCAGATGTAAGCTGCCGCGCCCCTCCCGCATCCAATGAGGTGTACAATCGCCTCGATGTGGGCTTGCATCCCGTGCTGACCTGGCGCCATTTCGCCCTTGTCCTGCTGCTGGCCGGAGTGGCCGCCGCCCAAACCGCGCCCGCCCCGTCCAAGCCCGCAGCCTCGAAGACGACGCGCAAAGCCAAGCCCTCGGCTCTGCGCGGTAAGAGCAACCCGCCGCCGGCGCTGGCGGAGGCGCCGCCTCCGCGCCCGCTCACCCGGGCGGAGATGCCCGCGGTCGCTCCCCAGGTCACCTATCAGGACGGCCAGCTCAGCATCTCGGCTTCCAATTCTACGCTCGCCGACATCCTGACGCTGGTGAAGCGCCAGACCGGCGCCACCGTTGAGTTCCCGCCCGCCGCCAACAATGACCGCGTGGTGACCCAGCTCGGCCCCGCCTCTCCCAGCGATGTCCTGGCCAAGCTGCTGAACGGCTCGCCCTACGACTACATCATCCTGGGCTCACCCACCGACGCACGCGCCGTGCAGCGAGTCCTGATCACCCAGAGGCAGGGTGGCCCGATGCCCAGCGGCGCGCTTGCCGGCCCGGCCTCCGGCCAGCCTCAACTCCCGGTCATGCGCGGCAGCCCGCCACCGCCCGAGGATGAGAGCGAGGAGCCGCCTGAGGAGGTCACCGAACAGCCGAGTGAGGAACCCCCTCCGCCGACGCCCCAGCAGCAGTCGCCCTTCGGGCAGGGGCAGCCAGGTGCGCCGCAGGGACAGCCCGGTGTGAAGACCCCGGAGCAACTCCTGGAAGAGCTGCAGCGCATGCAGCAGCAACAGCAGGAGCAACAGAGGCAGCCTCAGCAAGCTCCCCCCAACGACGAGCGATAGCGCTTAAGCAGAAGGTGTGGGTTGCAGGTCGGCCTCGGCCGGCATCGGCGGTGCCGCCGGCCGGTTCTGCCGTCCCAGCGCGTGCAGCAGCCCCAGGATGGCTCCGTAGCCCGCCCCGATCCCGATGCACAGCGCGGTGAAGATGGTCAGCAGTAGCGTGAGCGCGTCCAGCATCTTCAATGTTCGTCCCCTCTTCTGATCCCCCCGGCCCTGGCCGGATGGTTATTCGGCTTCGCTACTCTCTTCTATCCTGCTTCCGCGGTGAAGGTCACCATCGGACATGCCTGTGTGGCCGCGGGTCTTCGACCCGCGGTGTCGGCCCGCAGGGCCGATTCACTTCTTCTTTTCCGCGTTCCAGATGGTGCGCGAGACAGCCCTCCCGCAGAACGGGCAATAATTGATGCAGTACACGTTCGGCCGGTCCTCCGGCGAGCGCACCGCGTAGTCGGAATCCACTTCGTTCAGCAGCCGCCCGCGCATCTGCTGCTTGGGCTGGTTGAGGACCGCCTCGCCCTCCACCGCTTCCTTCAGCATCTCGCAGCAGTGCTCGATCATGGCCGCCGTCCAATGTAGCCTGCGTTGACGCAAGCTCCTGTTGACCAGTAAGATACGGGAGTAACGCTGTCTCCAGCCAGTGCTGAACCGTTAAGGGGACCTCCAGCCGCAGTCCGTCATGGCCATCGACAAGATCACGGTGCGCGGCGCGCGCCAGCACAACCTGAAGAACATCTCGGTCGAGATCCCGCGCAATACCCTGACCGTGATCACCGGCCTCTCCGGCTCGGGCAAGTCCTCCCTCGCCTTCGACACCATCTACGCCGAGGGCCAGCGCCGCT
>CAYTPH010000225.1:0-5019 GCA_964439635.1 uncultured Terriglobales bacterium | reverse complement strand
GATACGCTTATGGGCGAAGAAGAAGAGCCCGGCGGTGTAGGCCACGCCGCCGGCCAGCAGCAGGGCGATGCCGCCCGCGGGAACGCGTTCGAACAGCGGCTTGGTGGCCACGATCACCATCCAGCCCATGGCCACGTAGGTCAGGACGCCGATGATCTGGAACCTGCGAATGAACAGCGCCTTCCACACGATGCCGAACAGGCACAACCCCCACGCCACCCCGAACAACGACCAGCCCCAACCGCCGCGCATGTTCACCAGGGTGAACGGCGTGTAGGTGCCGGCGATCAGCAGGTAGATGGCGGAGTGGTCGATGATCCGCAGGGCGTGCTTCCAGCGCGGGTGCTGCACGCTGTGATAGACGGTGGACGCGGCGTACATGAACACCAGCGTGCTCCCGTACACGGAGCAGCTGACGACGTGCCAGGCGTCGCCCTTCAACGCGGCCAGCACCACCAGCACCACCAGGCCCACGGTGGCCAGCAGCAGCCCCACGCCATGCGTGATGCTGTTGGCGATCTCTTCGTAGAGGGAGAACTCGCTGGTGTGTTCCACGGAGACTAGTCGTCCAGGGCGCAGGCGCCCGGCCCGCCGGCATGTCCGCACGAGCCGCAGGGGGAAGGCCCGGCCTCGATGCCGCCGGGGTCCGCGGACTTGCTCCCTCCGGCGACGGCGAACACCGAGAGCTGCTGCTCCAACTTGCGGCTGTGGCAGTGCGGGCAATCCGGCTTCTGCCCGCCGTACACGATGGCCTCGAACTTCTTGCCGCAGTCACGGCAAAGGTACTCAAAGATCGGCATTCCTGGTGGCGCTCCCGATTCCGAAAGACTTGGCATCCCGAGCAGGGCTTTAGCCCTGCGAGGGATCTGCTTCTCAACCTGCTCACATTTTAGATTCCCACCCCGCGTCGGCTGAATCAAAATGTGAGAAGGATGCCCGCCGACCTCCACGAAGATTTCGTCCCGCGTCGCGGGCTGCGCAATGCGCACCTGCAAACGCTGGCCGGCAGCCTGCTGCGGCGGCCCAGCCTGCTGCCGCCCGCGGAGGAGCGGCTCTTCGCGGTCGAACCCGACGTTCAGATCCTGGCGCACTGTCACTGGCAGCCCGAGCGGCAGAAGACCCTCACAGTGGTGATCGTTCACGGGCTGGAAGGCTCCAGCGAGTCGCCCTACGTGCTGGGCAACGCCAACAAGGCCTGGGCCGCGGGCATGAACGTGGTCCGCATGAACATGCGGAACTGCGGCGGCAGCGAGCGGCTGGCCGCGTCGCTCTACCACTCCGGGCTTTCCAGCGACGTGGGCGGCGTGGCGCGCGCGCTCATCGCCGACGAGCGCCTTCCCGCCATCGCCCTGGTCGGCTACTCGATGGGCGGCAATCTGGTGCTCAAGATGACGGGGGAGTGGGGCCCCGACGCGCCGCGCGAGCTTCGTGGGACCGCGGCCGTATGTCCGGGCATGGACCTGAGCGTTTCCGCCGACCTGCTGCACCGCGGCTTCAACCGGGTGTACGAGATGCACTTCCTGCTCTCGCTCAAGCAGCGCATGCGGCAGAAGGCCCGCTTGTTCCCCGGCCGCTACGACCTGGGGCGCTTACGCGGCCTGCACAGCATCCGCGATTTCGACGACCGCATCACCGCCTTCTACTGCGGATTTGCCGGGGCCGAGGACTACTACCAGCGGGCCAGCGCCGCCCGCGTGGTGGACCGCATCGCCGTGCCCACCCTGGTCATCCACGCGCAGGACGACCCTTTCATCGCCATCACCCCGGAGACCCGGGCCAAGCTGCTGGCCAATCCCCACATCCGCTATCTCGAGCCCGAGCACGGCGGCCACTGCGCTTTCCTGGCCGACCCCAACGGCTACGACGGCCGCTGGGCCGAGCGCCAGATTCTTAAGTTCCTGCAAACCTTGTAGAATCCCGGCCATGCAGGCCGACTACTCCGTCGAACTCGGCGCCGAGGACGACCACCTGGAACTGCCCTGGTGCTCGCCCGATGGCAACCTGCGCTACTACGACTTGAAGCGCCAGCCCGAGCTCCTGCTGATGGTGGAGGAGGCCCACCACAACCAGCAACTGGGCGAGTTCCTGGCCGCCACCAACTCCTCCAACTCCATCCTGGAGACCGCCAAGTGCGATACCTGGCTTTCCAACGAGATCAGCGACGAAGAGCAGATCTACGGCGGGGGGTGGAAGTTCGGCTCCTATGTGGATCTGCTCTTCTCCGAGGGTGCCGCCCGCTTCTCCTTCGAAGAGCATGAACACCTGGCAGCGGAGATCGTGCGCCTGCTGAAGCTGGTCCCGGAGATCTCGGCGGCCGCCGAGTTCATCGTCCGCCGCTGCTACTACAAGAGCGAAGCTGTAGCCCGGCCGCCCTCGGCCGGGCAGGAGGACGCGCGGGAGGGTTTCTACCTTACCTTCTACCTGCACGGCTTCGGCTCCGACGAGCAGGAGGCGCGGCAGCGCTGGAACATCGGCATGAAGGTAGTGGAGAACGCTCTGCTGCAACTGTCCGCCATGCAGCGGCGCGCCGCCCATTGAGCCCTCTCGCCTCCCGGCAAGATGCCCTGTAAACTGTGCATCCAAGGATCACGGAGGGAGCATGGCTACTCGCAAAAGCACGCGCCGGACAGGGTCCGCGAAGCGGAAAGTCGCCGCCAAACGCGGCACGCCCGTGGGCAAGCGCAAGGCTTCGGCTAAGTCGGGTAAGAGCCGACAGGAACCGCCGCTCACCAGCGCGGCCCGCCGCATCGGATCGGGGCTCGGCTCCCTGGTCAAACGTGCCCAGCAGGTGATCAAGCGGGCTCCGAGCGAGGGAGAATCGAGCGGAAGTTAGCTTAGAATCGAGGTGTGGGAGCGTAGCTCAATCGGATAGAGCACCGGCCTTCTAAGCCGGGGGTTGCAGGTTCGATTCCTGCCGCTCCTACCACTATCCCTGCAGTGCCTTGGCCACCCGCTGCACCTGCGCCGACAGCTTGTCCATGGTGGCGCTGACCGCCTTCGCCTTTTCCGACAATCCCCGCTGCTCCGCCAGGCCCAGGACTTTCTGTGCCGCTCCCATGGTCTGGCCGGCGGCGCCGAGCAGGGCGGTGAGGGCGTCGGCGTGCGGCTTCCACAAGTACTCCGACGCGCGCTTGGCACGGTATTCATTCATCTCCGCGGCCATGCGCGCGTGCAGGGCCACCATCTCGGTGAGGCAATTGGCGAGATCGACGCGGAAGCTCTTTTCCTGCCCGTACTCCGCCCGGAACGCCTCGATCTCAGCCGGGCTCAGCACCACGTTGCCGCTGCGCAGCGGCACGATGCCGGCGGCGCTGAGGTCGGCGGCGCACACGAAGGCGCGGATGGTATCCAGGAACCCCCGGCGCTCGCCGGCCGCCGCCCGGCGCGCCGGCGCCGCGGCCGCGGCCGGCGCCGGCGGCGGCTGGTATTCAGCTTCGGTCGTGGCCCGGGGTTGAGGAGGCAGGGGTGCGCCCGCCGCCATTGCCCGGCTTCCCGCCCGCTTGCTCACCGCCTTCTTGAACTGCGAGACCTTGCGGAAGCTCTCCTGGGCTCCGCCGTACTCCTGGGTGAGGATCTGCTCTTCCTTGACCTCGGCCAGGTGTTGCACGGTCACATCGCCCTCCACCCGGCTAAGCATGCTGGCGCCCTCCTGCTGCACCCGGGCGGCGAAGCCCTTGATCTCGCTGGCGGCGGCGGCGAACAGGCGGTCGAAGCGCGCCCCGAAGAAGGCGTTGTACACCGCCACCCGGGCCAGCACCCGGGGGTGATAGAACGAGGTCCCCATGGCCTGCTTCAGTCCGCGGACGCGCTGCACCACGCCCGAGTCCATCAGCTGGTCGAAGTGGCGGAAGTCGTCCACCTCCTGGTAGAGGAACTCGAACTCGCGCAGCAGCTGGTTGTGTTCTTCGGGTAGCTCCGGCGGCGGGACATCCCCCAGCACGCCGTACAGGTGGCCCTCGAACTCCAGTGCGCGGGCCATGTCGGCGGCATAGAGGTCGGGGCCGCCCTCCTCGGGCACCACCGGCGGCCTGCCCCGCCAGGGCGGCGGGTGCCGGTAGATGTAGCTGACGGCAAAGTCCGCCTTGTCGCGGTCGCTGTCGCTCTTTGACCGCTTCAGATAGAGGTAGCGCAGCAACGCTTCCGCGATGTCGCTGCTGTTCTCCGACCTTCGCAGAGCGTCGCGCGCCATCACCGGCGTGATCGCCAGGTCCAGGACGGCAAGCCAGTCCTTCAGGACCTTGGTGGCGTGACGGATGCGGTCGACGGGAGAGCTGGAGCCGCTGGGCTGGCGAGGCAGGGGGACGGGCCGCCCCGTCGCCGCTTGCAGCACCTCAGCGTAGAACTGGTTGACCAGCACGAGCTCCAGCAGCTCGCGCATCGGGTCCTGGAACAAGGCATTCCCCCGCGGCTGCCTCCGTGCGGGCAGGCTGGGCTGAGAGCTTAGTGCAGCCCTCGACCAGGGACAAGCGGCAACTCGGGTTCAGTCTGCCCTACAGGAACTCGACGCCGACCGAGGTGCCATCGTGGTATCGCACCAGGATGTCGAGGCTGTGCCGCGCGTTCGTGGCCGGTTCCACCACGGTGACCCGCAGCCGCCGGTCGGGCGCCAGCTCCGCCAGGACGGCATCGTTCTCGGCGTGGATCAGCATGCCGCCGCCGCCCACCAGCTTCACTTTGCCCAGGGTGCGGCCCGCCGTGTCCACGGCGTAGGCCTCCTCGCTCAGCACCAGGCGCGGGAATTGGCGGCGTTCCATGATCTTGTCCTGCCCAAGAAAAACAGATCTTCACGGATTCTAACCTCGATCCGTGAAGATCCGTGGCGATTCCGTGCCGAGGCCCTACTTACCCATGGCCAGCTTGGCGATAGTCGCCAGCTGCATGTTGCTGGTGCCTTCGTAGATCTTGCCGATCTTGGAGTCGCGCCAGTACTTCTCCACTGGGTAATCCTTGGTGAAGCCGTAGCCGCCGTAGATCTCGACGCACTGGGAGGTGACCCGCTCCGCCACCTGCGACGAGAAC
>CAYTPH010000224.1:3573-5024 GCA_964439635.1 uncultured Terriglobales bacterium | reverse complement strand
GCTTGTAGATGTCCGCCACCTCGGCCATGCGCGAGGCCAGCGCCAGGTCATAGGGCGGATACTCGAAGAGCGGGTAAGTCGAGACCTCGACCTCGTGGTAGTGGATGTTCTCGTGCGAGGTCTGCAGCCGGATGGGCTGGGCGTAGGTGACGAAGTGCACCTCGTGCCCGCGCTGGGCAAGCTCCATCCCCAGCTCCGTGGCCACCACGCCACTGCCGCCGTACGTCGGATAGCATGTGATGCCGATCTTCAATCTCGTCCTTATCGCTGCTTTAGAAGACATCCCGAGCGCAGCGAGGGAGCCCTACCCTCTGACTTCTGCTGCGGTTTAGTCTTTCTCTTTTATCCGTCCTATCCGTGAACCATCCGGGTGAATCCGTGGCAAGCTTTTCGCCGTCATTGGATGGCCACCCACGCCTCCGGATGCAAAACTCGGTACTCGCAACCCGGTATTCAAATAAGGTCCCAGTACGAGATCAGCTCCACCCCATGCCGCTGCAGCGCCTCCCGTGCCGCCTCCGACGTCAGCACCTCCAGCTCCTTCTCCCGCGACTCCCGCAGCCGGCCCCCCAGGCCCATCAGCTCGTCATCGCAATACCCCGGATGGCAGACGAACTCCCACGTCCCCTCCGGGATGCAGCCGACGATCCCTTGGAACAGACGGTCGTCGAGGGCGCCCGTCACCACGATGCCGAAAGTCCCATCGGTCGTGACCATCCCCGCCTCGGCCACTTCTTTCCGGAATTGTTCCCGCCAGCGCCGCAGGAAGCGCACCTGCGAATACCGCTTCCACAGGTACGGACGCCTCAACAGGTGGGCCACCGCCAGCGTCCCCAGGGGCGCAAAGGGGTTGCGGATGGCGCGCACCCCGCGCTCCCGCGCCGCCCGCAGCAGCGGCCGCAGCACTGCGGGAAACATGTGGGAATGCTTGTGGGTGTCGAGGTGAGAGACCCGCAACCCGCTGTCCTGGAGCCGCCCGATCTGCGCATCCGCTTCCGCAAAGATTTCTTCCGGCGCGAGCCTGCCGCGCATGGCGGCGACCGCAAAACGGCTGAAGCTCCGCCGGAAACTACCGTCCGTCACCAGCGACGGCAGACGCTCCGGCAGCAGCGCTGGACGCCCGTCGGTCAGCACCACGTGGCATCCCACGCCCAGCCCCGGCTGCTGCTTCGCCAGGACCACCGCCTCGCTGAAGCGCGCGCCGGTGGCCATGGCCGTCGCCGAGGTCACCACGCCGCGGCGGTGCGCCTCTACGATGCCGCGGTTCACCCCCGCGCTCAGCCCCAGGTCGTCGGCGTTGATGATCAGCCGCTTCACGCGCCCAGTCTAACAGCGTCCCTTCGGGCCGCGTTGACCGCCGTTTCGCCGCTCGGTATACTGCTGGTGGAGCGAATTTCGACCCTCATTGCGAGGGCGGTTAGCTCAGCTGGTTAGAGCGCCTGCCTTACAAG
>CAYTPH010000224.1:0-3473 GCA_964439635.1 uncultured Terriglobales bacterium | reverse complement strand
CGACCCTCATTGCGAGGGCGGTTAGCTCAGCTGGTTAGAGCGCCTGCCTTACAAGTTGAGCCGGGTTGCGGGCGTGAGCCAGGCGACTCGGAGCGCAGCGAAGAGGGAGCCGAGCGGGAGCCCGCAGGCGAAATCCTGAGGGAGGTCGCCGCAGGCGACCGAGTCGAAGGACCTCGGGGCGGTTAGCTCAGCTGGTTAGAGCGCCTGCCTTACAAGCAGGAGGTCGAAGGTTCGAGTCCTTCACTGCCCACCATCCGCTCCGTCCGCTTCGCAAGCGGGGACGTAGTTCAGTTGGTTAGAACGCTGCCCTGTCACGGCAGAGGTCGCGAGTTCGAGTCTCGTCGTCCCCGCCATTCTTCAATGGCTTAGAAACTCAGTCCTGTCCCACCCCGCAGGTAAATTTTTTCCAAGACGCCGGTGACGACGCTCGTCCATGCTGCGGTTCACAATCACTTTGTACTGGGGGAATCTATGGACATGAGCACTCTGAACTGGTGGGCGATCCTGGCGGCGACGCTGGCCGCCTTCGTCCTCGGCGGGCTGTGGTATTCGCCCGTGCTGTTCGGCAAGCTGTGGATGCGCGCCAACGGCTTCCGCGAGGAAGACCTCAACAAGGGGAACCTGGGAAAGATCTTCGGCCTGGCGTTCGTTTTCACGCTGGTGATGGCCTTGAACCTGGCCATGTTCCTCAACGATCCGAAGACCACGGCGGCCTGGGGCGCGACCGCCGGCTTCCTGGCGGGATTCGGCTGGGTGGCGCTGGGCATCGGCATCGTGGCGCTGTTCGAGCGGCGACCGTTCACCTACACCCTGGTCAACGGCGGCTACATGACGGTCGCGCTGGTGATCATGGGCGCCATCATTGGGGCGTGGCGCTAGGCGGGTCCACGATGAGGTAATTCGTGTACTCGCTGGGCTGCTTCAGGTACTGCGTCGGGGTGAAGCCGGAGAAGGCCTGGAAGTCGTGGATGAAGTGGGCCTGGTCATAGTAGCCGCAGTCCAGGGCGATGGCGGCCCAGTCGGGGTCGGCGGGCCGGGCGGCGGCCAGCTTCTTGATGGCCCGCTGGAAGCGGGCCACGCGGTCCACCTGCTTGGGCTTCAGGCCCACGCGGCAGTCGAAGAGCTGGATCAGGTGCTTCTGGCTGATGCCGACGCGCGCGGCCAGGTCGCGGATCAGCAGCCGGGTGGGCACGCTCACCAGTTGCTCCAGCGCGTACTGGACGGCGCTGTCGGCGCGCAGGCGGTCGCCGCCGCGGGCCAGCAGGAAGCGCTCCAGGAGGGCGAACTTGTTCTTGGGCGTGGGGGCTTCCAGCAGGGAATCGCGCAGGGAAGCGGCGTCGGCGCCGACCACGCAGTCGAACTCCACCACCTGCCCGGCGAACTCGGAGAGCGGACGGCCGAAGAACGGCCACGCCCCGCCGGCGCGGAAGTGCGCTCCCATCATCGATCCGGGCGAGGCCCCGATCACCAGGTACTCGCTCTGCATACCCGACAGCCAGGCGCGCCGGTAGAGGGTGGCGCGGGAGTGATCGTTGCGGTCGTGCAGCCGCTTGGGGTGCTCGCGCAGGTCGATGACCAGCTCCATGGTGCCGTCGGGCAGCAGCCTCTCCATGGTGTGCCGCGGATCGAACCCGTCGTAGAGCCACAGGAACTCGACGAAGCGGTCCAGCGGCGGCGCGGGCGTATGCAGGTGGAAGATCACAAAGGGGTGCGGCATTATCGCCGACGCGCACGCGGACCACAAGCGGGGAAACCCGGCCCCCCTCCCCTGCGGTTGTTTGGAATCAAAGACTTCCAAGACGCCAATCCCGGAGATCCCAAGAACTGCGGGACTTACAAGCAAAATCCCGGATTCAAAGGAGATGCGGGCAGGGAGAAGTTGAGAAAGAACATGGCCGCACGCTGGGCACACTGGCAGCGTGCCCCCGAACGGCTGCGGAGTCAAGAAATGAATTGTCCTTAGAATCAGGCGGTTGGCACTAAAATAGCTAAGAGTAATATCTGGAGCGGGACTCAAGGGAGTGGATGCCCAGACCAGCAAGACCGGCTGGCCTGGGCCGCCCCGATTTTGTTTACTGCAACTTACGTGGGCCAGCCGCCACCCGATTCTGTTACTTCAACTTACGTGGGCCACCCGCCCTTTTCCGGAAGAACACGCGCGCCGCAATCAGAGCCCCCAAGTTGACCCCCGCCATGCTTCCAACTCGAATCAGCTCTCTCGCGGATCCTGCGCCTCTGTCACTGACGCCCAGAAACACCAGTGTGAACAACACGTACAGAAGCGGCAGAGACATGACCACCAATAGAATCTGGAGTGCTGCCTTCAAAAAGCTTGAGCCCGAAGTGGCGGATGAGGCTAATACTCCGAGGAAAGCGAGGCTTATTCCCAGCAGAATTCCGCCGATTGGGACCGCGAAAGAAATCTTGGCCTCAATGGACTCTGCACCTATTGCGAAAGCAACAATGAGAATTGCGGCACCCACGATGAAGAATCCGGCTGCCAGCAACTCCCTCACAAGATTGGCGCTCGGACTCAGTCGCAGCATGGTTTACACCGTGTCTGGAATTCTCTGAGAATTTCTTCGGTGACGGCATATGCGGCGTTCATTTGTGCGGGGTTGTGTTCGGCGATGCTGTCACTTGAGTAAGGCTTGCCAAAGAGGTATCGCGAGAATATGTGTCCCACGGAGCTCAGGTAGTGCACAGCGGGGTCGGAGTCCGCGCCTGAATGCGATATGTTGTCCTGGGCTCCATGAATCGCGCGACCAATCGCATATTCGTTGCACTTGGATACCCCGAACTCTCGTGCTTCTTGGACGGCTCCATTGAAGTGAATCGAACCACGCTGCCATGCCTCGCCGGTGCCGGTTGCAACCTGAACCAGTTCCCACCCGCTATGGATAGCGTCCTGGTCCTCATTGGCCGCCGCAATTGTGTCGATCAACTTCTTGCATTTTGGCCCAAAGACCGCAAGGCCAATGTCCCTGGTGATTTGTCCGTGGGTCGCTGTGGGGAAGAAACCAGTCGGATCGCGCAGTAACACTGGATGGTTCGAAACATATTCGTAGAAGTTGTGGCCCGCCACGAAACGTAGTGCGTCTTCCGAGATGAACCGTCCGGCGCTGGGATCATAGTACCTGGCGCGGTAGTAGTAGAGGCCGGTGTCGGGGTCGAGTTCGCGGCCGGTGTAGCGATAGCGGGTGACGTTGGGGTTCTGGGAGGCGGTGAGGTTGCCGAAGCTGTCGTAGGTGTAGCTGGATTCGATGCCGTAGGGATTCAAGAGGGAGGTGACCGAGCCCAGGCCGTCCTGGGCGAAGAAGTCGATCCAGATGTTGGGCCCGCGGTCCAGGGCCAGAGGCTCGTCGATGCCCGGACCCATGGTGTAGCGGTTCACCCAGGAGCCGCTGGCGGAGACGTCCTCCACGACGTTGGCGCCATCGTAAGCGTAGATCTGGGTCTGCGTGCCCTTGTTG
>CAYTPH010000223.1:0-5082 GCA_964439635.1 uncultured Terriglobales bacterium | reverse complement strand
AGGTGCTCGAGGAAGCTCATGGCGGGCATGTCGGGCTTGGAGGTCTCCTGTTCGGGCCCGACGGCGAGGTCAGCCACTGGCGGCTCCGTCAGGGCCGGAGGCGCTCCCCTCGGCGGAGGCTGAGTCGCGGGGGACGGAATCGGGCGGCGGAGGCGGAGGCGGCGTCGCCTTCTTGCGGGTCTCGTCCAGCTCGATCTGGCGCACCTCGTCCTCGATCTGCGACTTGAACTCGTTGCTGGCGCGCTTGAACTCGGTCAGGCCGCGGCCGATCTGGCGGCCGATCTCCGGCAGCTTCTTGGGCCCGAAGATGAGCAGGGCCAGCAGGAAGATGAAGACCATCTCCGGGAAGCCGAGGTTCATGGGTCAATGATACAGCAGGCAGGAGGCAGGAAGCAGGGGGCAGCAAAAGCTGAACCGGAACGCCGGCGGGCGCGTCTAACCGGAGGAGAAGTTGCGCAGCGCGAGGCACGGCGGCGGCATCTTAAGAGCAGGCGGTACAGCCGCGGTTACGTCCGGTCACAGTCCCGGAAAGGCCGGAAAAACCCGTGCTATACTGCGAGAAATCCAGCAGCACTGCGGTAGATGGGCCGCAGACAAGGAACCCGACACGATGGCACGCAGTTCGTCTCGCTCACTCTTCCTGGTAGTTCTGGTCATCCTGGTCTGCGGGGCGCTGGGCATGGTGTACGGCCAGCGGCAGGCGACTGTCACGGCCACCAGCGACGCGGAGATCCAGGAGAGCCTGCGGGTGTTCTCGCAGGTGTACGACGTGGTGGAGCAGAACTACGCCGAGCCGGTGAACGCCGACAAGGCCATCTACAACGGGGCCATCCCGGGGATGCTGCACGTTCTGGACCCGCACTCCAACTTCTTCGACCCCAAGAGCTATTCCCTGCTGCGCGAGGAGCAGCGCGGCAAGTACTACGGCGTGGGCATGCAGGTGGGCCCGCGCAATAACAAGGTCATCGTGATCGCGCCCTTCGTGGGGACGCCCGCCTACCGCGCCGGCATCCGTCCGGGCGACGTGATCGTGGGGGTGGACGGCAGGCCCACGGACAACATGACCACCAGCGAAGTGGCCGAGCTGCTGAAGGGGCCCAAGGGGACCACGGTGCGCATCAGCATCCTGCGCGAGGGCCAGGACAAGCCGCTGGAGTTCAAGGTGGTGCGGGACGAGATCCCGCGGGCGTCGGTGGACCTGAAGTTCATGATCCGGCCGGGGGTGGGGTACCTGCACATCTCCAGCTTCAACGAGACCACCGAGGACGAGGTGCAGGCGGCGCTGGAGGAATTCGGAGAGCTGAAGGGCCTGATCCTGGACATGCGGCAGAACCCCGGCGGGCTGCTGAGCGAGGGCGTGGGCGTGGCCGACAAGTTCCTGAAGAAGGACGCGGTGATCGTTTCGCACCACGGGCGCTCGTCGCCGGAGAAGCGCTACGTGGCCAAGCACGGCAACGGCGGGAAGGACTATCCGCTGGTGGTGCTGGTGAACCGAGGCACGGCGTCGGCGGCGGAGATCGTCGCCGGGGCCATCCAGGACCACGACCGCGGGCTGGTGGTGGGCGAGACCACCTTCGGCAAGGGCCTGGTGCAGACCGTCTACCCGCTGTCGGAGAACACCGGCCTGGCGCTGACCACGGCCAAGTACTACACCCCCAGCGGCCGGCTGATCCAGCGGGAGTACACCGGCGTCTCCCTCTACGACTACTACTACAACAAGGAAAACGGGGACAACAACGCGGGCAAGGAAGTGAAGCTGACCGACAGCGGGCGGACGGTGTACGGCGGCGGCGGGATCACGCCCGACGTGAAGGTGGCGACGCCCAAGCAGACCCGCTTCCAGGATTCCCTGCTGCAGCACTACGCGTTCTTCAACTTTGCCAAGCACTACCTGATCAACCGCCACGTGGGGCGCGACTTCCAGGTGGACGATGCCGTGCTGCAGGAGTTCCGGCGCTTCCTGGACGAGCAGAAGACCCCCTACACCGAAGCGGAGCTGATGGAGGCCAATGACTGGGTGCGGGCGAACATCAAGAGCGAGCTGTTCATCTCCGAGTTCGGCCAGCAGGAGGGCCTGCGGGTGCGGGCGGAGAGCGATCCCCAGGTGCTGAAGGCGATCGAGCTGCTGCCGCAGGCGCGGGAACTGGCGGAGAACGCGCGCCGGGTGGTGGCGGAGAAGTCGAGCGTGCGGGCGGGAAGCTCGCAGTGAGTACCGAGTAGCGAGTAGCGAGTACGGAGTGAACGGCCGGCGAGAGCCGGCCGTTTGCTTTTAGCGGAAATCGCCCCACTGCGTGGGGCTCTCATTCCGCTGCACGCTGTAGGTCCTCACGCTCGTCCCTACGGGACATCGCTCAGGATGATAAGGGAAGGTGGATCTGGAGGAGCAGCTGTCGGCGACCGTCAGTGGGCGGCGAGCAGGCCCTCGATGCGGTTCACCAGGGTGTTGGCGGATTCGCCCTTGGGAATGAAGGCGTCCACGCTCTGGAGCACGCGGTCGGGGATGAAGGGGTGGGCGGAGGAGAGGATGATGGGGAGATGGGGATGCAGGGCCTTGATGTCGGCGGCGACGGAGCCGCCGTCCTGACGGGGCATGTGGTAGTCGAGGATGACGGCGTCCACGGAGTTGGAGGCGACCATCTGGCGGGCCTGGTCGCCGTCGGCGGCGGTGAGCACGTGGTAGTCGAAGCTGAGCAGGACTTGGTAGAAGCTGCGCATCCGGCTTTCGTCGTCAACGCAAAGCACCGTCTTGCGGTTCGCCATGGAGGGGGTCTCCGGAACTGCACCCTTTACGATGCAGGTGGGCGGCCAAAGTGACAGGCGTGTTTTCAGTGGGTTAGGGGTGCAGGGGAAACGCAAGTTCTTGCACACAGAGGCGTTTTTTCCGGCAGTACGGAAATAAATCCACAACTATCGGCCCTGCAGGCCGACGCCGCGGGTCGAAGACCCGCGGCCACACGACCCTCGGCCACAGGCGTCCGATATACTGTCCGGTTTCGTGCGGAGGGTAATGTGCGTGCGATGAAAGACGTACTCATGGTGGGAATCCTGATTGCGTCCGCGGCGGCGGGCGCGTTGCTATTTGCGCAGGAGAAGACAACGGAGAAGCAGATGGCGAAGCAGACGAGCCCGGCTAAGGCGCCGGCAAAGAAGGCGGTGATCGGGCCGGCGTGGATGAAGACGTCATCGGCCAAGCTGGAGAAGGAGCTGCTCGCCAAGTACGGCGAAGATCAGCGCGAGCGCCTGGCGCGAGGACTGAAGCAGGTGGCGAGCTTCTGGCGGACAGAGGACGGGGGGGCGGCGGAGTTCGAGAGCTTCGTCCGCGCCAATTTCGCCGGCGACCAGGCGACGCTGGACACCATGTTCAACCGTTTTGAGCGGCTGCTGGAGCAGCTCTACGGGCACATGCACGAGATCAACCGCGAGTTCCGCAACCAGGCGGACCTGGACGTGGGGCCGCTGATGCCGGTGGACGAGGTGTTCGCCGGGTACGATCCGGGGGCGCACTTCATCGACGACTTCTTCAAGAACAAGCTGGCGTTCACCGTGCTGCTGAACTTCCCGCTGACCACGCTGGAAGAGCGCATGGAGCAGGGGCCGCGGTGGACGCGGCGGCAGTGGGCGGAGGCGCGGCTGGCGCAGTTGTTCTCCAAGCGCATCCCGGCGGAGGTGAACCTGGCGATCGCCGAGGCGGGCGCCAAGTCCGACGCCTACATCGCCGACTACAACATCTGGATGCACCACCTGGTGAACGACCAGGGCGAGCGGCTGTTCCCCGCCAAGATGCGGCTGCTGTCGCACTGGAACTTGCGCGACCAGATCAAGGCGGATTACAGCGACCCCAACGGGCTGCCCAAGCAGCGGATGATCCAGCAAGTCATGGAGCGGATCGTGACCCAGACCATCCCGGCGGCGGCGGTGAATAACCCCACGGTGGACTGGAATCCGTACACCAATGAGGTGAGGAAGGCGACGGTGCAGGACGCCGACGTACCGGCGCCCGGTGACATGGAGATCAGCAACGCTCCCGAGCCGGACCGGAGATACGCCGTCCTGCTGGAGACTTACCGGGCAGCGCGGAAGGCAGATCCGTACTCGCCGACGGCGCCCACGCTGATCGCGCGACGATTCGACGAAGACCGCGAGCTGGCGGAAGAGCGGGTGCGGAAGATGATGGTGGACGTGGTGTCGTCGCCGCACGCGAAGCGGGTAGCGGCGCTGATCGAGAAGCGGCTGGGGCGTCCGCTGGAGCCGTTCGACGTCTGGTACAACGGCTTTAAGCCGCGCGGCAAGTACAGCGAGGCGCAGCTGGATGAGATCACGCGCAAGAAGTACCCCACGCCCGAGGTCTTCCGCGACGACATCCCGAACATCCTGGAGCGTTACGGCTGGCCGAAGGAGCGGGCCCAGAAGCTGGCGGCGAACGTGGTGGTGGACCCGGCGCGGGGCTCGGGACACGCCATGGGCGCGGGAATGCGCTCGGAGAAAACGCACCTGCGAACCCGGGTCGAAAAGACGGGGATGAACTACAAGGGCTACAACATCGCCGTCCACGAACTGGGGCACAACGTCGAGCAGACGCTGACACTGAACGAGATGGACCACTGGCTGCTGAACGGCGTGCCCAACACGGCGTTCACCGAGGCGCTGGCGTTCGTGTTCCAGGCGCGCGACCTGGAGCAGTTGGGGCTGACGGCGCCCGACGCCAGCAGCGAGGCCATGAAGACGCTCCACGATTTCTGGGCGACCTACGAGATCGCGGGCGTGGCCCTGGTGGACATGGCGGTGTGGCACTGGATGTACGACCATCCGCAGGCCACGCCGGCGCAACTGAAGGCGGCGACGCTCGAGATCGCCAAGGACGTCTGGAACCAGTACTACGCGCCCATCTTCCAGAAGCGGGACGTGGTGCTGCTGGGCATCTACTCGCACATGATCCACTCCTTCCTGTATCTGCCGGACTACCCGATGGGGCACATGATCGCCTTCCAGATCGAGGAGCAGGTGAACAAGACCGGCAACGTGGCACAGGAGTTCGAGCGGATGGTAAAGATCGGGGACGTGACCCCGGACGTGTGGATGCGG
>CAYTPH010000222.1:3714-5083 GCA_964439635.1 uncultured Terriglobales bacterium | reverse complement strand
AGTCGTTGTCACCGAAAACGGCCAGGTGCAGCCGCTGGTCCGGCGGCGCAACCCGGTCCCGCCTCCACGCCACCACGGCGCCCGCGTCAACCAGCTCACGCTGGTCAACAACTCCGACCGCCCGCTGCTGCTGCTGGCCGGCGAGATCGTCACCGGCGGCAAGCAGGACCGGGTAGTCGGCAAGGACCGCATCGTTCCCGCCGGCGGCGAGGTGGCGCTGGACGTATTCTGCGTCGAGCCCGGCCGCTGGACCGCCACCTCCGACAAGTTCGGCAGCATGGGCTTCTTGATGGCGCAGCCCAGCGTGCGCACCAAGGCCATGGCGCGCAAGAACCAGCAAGAGGTGTGGGACGCGGTCCGCGAATCCTCCGCCGGCATGGCGGCCGCCGCTCCCGCCGCCAGCGCCGAGATCGGCCGCACCGATTCCTACGCCCGCGTGATGGAGAACAAGGACGTGCAGCAGCGGGTGGAAAGCCTGGCGGCCCCGGTCATGCGCTCCTACCAGAGCGTGCTGCGTCAGCTCCGCCAGCAGAACGCGGTCGGCGTGGTGGTGGCCGTCAACGGCGAGATCATCTGGGCCGACCTGTTCGCCTCGCCGCAGCTCCTGGAGAAGTACTGGTCCAAGCTGGTGCGCTCCTACGCCACCGAGGCCGTGACCCGTCCGGTGCGGTCCGGCAAGGTGAGCACCACCGCCGCCCAGGCCTTCCTCGACGACCTGGAGGGCACGCGCCAGGTGGTGGAGACCGAGCCCGGCGTCTTCCGCCACACCGAGATCGTCGGCGCCGGTTTCCGCGCCTTCGAACTCGCGTCGTTGCTGCCCAGGAGTGCCTTCGAGGTGCACATCAGCAAGATGGCGGAGTGACTTCGGTCACCGGCGTAACCGGGCAGCATCTGACGCGTGAAAACCGTTTTGGTTGCATGCTGCCGAAATATATTTTGGCCGCAACTATCACCAGGGTCACGGAGTCTAATCAGGCAAAGGCAGTAGCAGTGCAAGGGTCGGAGGTGAGAGATGGGAGAGAAGTTTTCCATCACGGAAATGGCGGCCCTGCGTAGCGAGTTGCTCAGTGGAGGACTCGATTCACGGCAGGCAGCCGAGTTGCTTCAGGTGTTCCTCATGGGGCACGGCTACGGCGCCTCGCCGGAGTCGGCCCAGGACGCGGCCAGCCGCGCCGAAGGCAAGGGCTGGAGCCTGGAGGCCATCCAGACGGAGCTCAACAAGTTAGCGCTTGTGATGTAACTGCATCCTGAATCGGCGCTATCCAACAAGCCGGGCGAACCTGCCCGGCTTTGTTCTTCTCGTCTTGCGTGGCGCGGCCGCCCCCGGCCGCGTAGCGGCGCCCGGCGGAACTCGGTCATGTCCTTCAGT
>CAYTPH010000222.1:0-3704 GCA_964439635.1 uncultured Terriglobales bacterium | reverse complement strand
TGGCTGAGTCCCGGATCAAACTGGCAACTGGGAACCGGGAACTGGGAACTTGGTCATGTCCTTCAGTGACCACTAAAAAAGCCGCCGCCGCAGCTCCGCCCTGCATCTCACCTCGCAGGAGATCCCCCGTGAAAAAGCTAGCCGTGGTGCTGGTGCTCTGCCTGTGCAGCGCGACCGCGTTCGCCGCTCGCCGCAAGACCTACCCCATGAATGTTCCCGCCCAGGGCGTGCAGTCCATCGTCTTCGACGTGCAGGAAGGCGACTTCGTGCTGCGCGGCGACCCCGCGGCCACCGAAGTCCGCATGAACGTTTCCATCGACCGCGCCTTCATTTTCAAGCTGGGCGAGGAGGGCATCCTCAAGCGCCTCATCAAGATCTCCGGCGAGGGCACGCCCGAGCTCACCATCCGCACCGACATCCCGCGCGCCGTCTCCAACTGGGGACGCGCCCAGTACCCCATCGACTTCGAGATCGTCGTGCCTGCGGCCGCCCGCCTCAGCCTGCGCGACACCTCCGGCGTCATCGAGATCAGCGGCATGACCGCCCAGGTCGACATCACCGACTCCAGCGGCACTCTGGCCGCCCGCCACCTCGGCGGCGCCGTGCGCATCCGCAAGGAATCCGGCGACATCGTGGTCGAGGAAGTGGCCGGCGCCACCACCATCGACAGCCGCTCCGGCCAGATGAAACTGCGCAGGCTGGCCCGGCTCGACGTCCAGTCGTCCGACGGCAACATCGACGCTGCCGAGCTCGCCTCCGCCCACATCCACAACCAGGGCGGCAACGTCACCGTCAGCCAGGTGGCCGGCGACCTTACCCTCGACGACGACTCCGGCGAGATCGTGGTCAGCCACGTCCGCGGCACGGTCAAGCTGCGCGACACCTCCGGGCAGATCCGCGTCTCCCGCGCCGGCGAGGTCGAGATCTCCGACACCTCCGGCAACGTCACCGTCAGCGACGCGGCGGCGCTGCGCGTCGTGGCCAAGGAATCCGGCGAGGTCACGGCCCGCAACATCGGCGGCCAGGTGGAAGTCGCCGCCGGCGTCAAGCTCAAGCGGGACTAGGTCTGCTCCGCGCCCTCCGCGGGAGTTCTCTGCGTCCTCTGCGGTGCAATCTTTTGAATCTGGCAGCGGCGAAGGCTACAGGTTCTCCTTCCAGAACTCCCGCTCGACTTTGCCCACGTGGATCTTCGCCGGCGTGTCGGTGAACCCGTGCTTGCGCATGGGGTACACCTGCATGTCGAAAGGGATCCCCGCCTTGATCAGCTCCTCCATGAAGGCCTCGGAGTTCTGGGGGTGGACGTTGTCGTCATAGGTGCCGTAAATGAACATCACCCGCCCATGCAGCTTGGAGGCGCGCTTCACCAGCGAGGTGCGGTCGTAGCCGGCGGCGTTCGCTTGCGGCAGCCTCATGATGGCTTCCGCCCACTTGGAATCGTAGTAACGCCAGTCGGTGACCGGCGCGCCCGCGATCCCCGCCTTGAATTCGTTGGAGTGGGTCATCAGGCTGAGGGTCATGGTGCCGCCGCCGCTCCAGCCCCACACCCCCACGCGGCCCGCGTCCACCCACGATTGCCGCTTCAGCCAGCGCACTGCCGCGAGCAGGTCCTCGGTCTCGGGCTCCGGCGACTTGTCCAGGATCACGTTCTCCAGCGTCTTGCTGCGCGCCGTGGCCGACCGGTTGTCCACCTTCACCACCAGGAAGCCGTCGTTCAGCAGGATGTTGTCGAACAGGTTGGCCTGCTGCCAGCCGTTCTTCACCGTCGGCGCCGACGGCCCGCCGTAGATGTGCAGGATGACCGGGTACTTCTTGGTGGGGTCGAAGTCCGCCGGCTTCAGCACCTGTGCCGGCATCGGGAAGCCGTCCGGCGCCGGGATGATGAAGAGTTCCGGATAGCGGATTCCGAAGGGCACTAGCTCGGCCACACGCGGCTCGCGAACCGTCGCTAACGCCTTCCCGTCCGCGGCGTGCAGCCGGAAGGTGGGCAGATGCGCGACGTCCGAGTACGCGTCGAAGTAGTAGCGCGCGTCCTGCGACATGCCGACGCTGTGCGTCCCGGCCTCCCGCGACAGCCGCTCCAGCCCGCTGCCATCCAGGTGGACGCGGTACAGGTGCCGCTCGGTCGAGGTCTCCGGCTCCAGCGCCGTGAAGTACACCCAGTCGTTCTTCTCGTCGATGCCGGTCACGCCCTTCCGCACCCAGAACATCAGCCCGCCCGACGAGGCCAGCACCTGCGGCGCCCCGGTCACCGCATTCACCAGCGTGCCGTCCATGCGGTAGCGGTAGAGGCTCATGGCGCCGTCGCGCTCCGACGCCCACAGGAAGTGCTTGCCGTCCGCCAGGAACCACAGGTCGTCATGGACGTTGATCCACGCCGGATCGCGCTCGGTCAGGATGCGCCGGGCCGCGCCGGTTGCAGCGTCGGCGATGTACAGCCCCAGTTCGGTCTGGGGGCGATCCAGGGTCTGCACGCTCAGCCGCCGCGAATCCGGCAGCCACTTTACCCGCTGCACCCACTCGAAGGGCCGGTCGGTAATGCGCACCCAGCGCGTCACCGCCGAACCCCGCAAGTTGATGATCCCCACTCGCACCTTGGGGCTCTTGTCACCGGTTTTCGGATACGGCTGGTGGATCACCCGCTGGTCCACCGGCTTGAAATCCACGAACACGCTCACCGGCACGCCAGTCTCGTCGGTCTGGAGATAGGCGAGGGAGCGCGAATCCGGCGACCACCAGTAGGCCGTGTCCTTGCGCCCAAAGACCTCCTCCCAGTACACCCAGGAGAGCGTGCCGTTTAGCGTGGTCTTGGAGCCGTCGCGGGTCAGCCGCCGCTCTCCACCCGTGGCCAGGTCATGAACGTACAGGTCATTGCCGCGCACAAAGGCCAGCGACTTCCCGTCGGGCGAGAAACCTGGGTTCTTCTCCTCTGCCTTGGTCTTGGTGACCTGCTTCCAGAAGCCGGAATTAACATCGAGCAGGAAGATATCCTCGTCGAAGACGTAAGCCGCCAGCCGGCCCTCGCGGTCGATGTCTTCCGGCCACTCCAGTCCTTTTTCCAGGTCGGCGCCCGGCGCCATCGCTTTGAGCTCCGCTTCCGCCTTGCTGATCTTGGCGAGAGGCAGCCGCCGGCCGGTGGTGGGATACAGACGCTCGAACCGCCGCTCCGCCTGGGGCCGGTCCATGTCGTAGAGCAGCGCCGAGCCGTCCGCCAGCCACTCGTACGTCGGCACCCGCGCCACGTGCGCGCCCTGTTCCCCGAGGGCCCATTCGACCGTCAGCGGCTGCGTCTGCCCCGCCGCCGCTGCCGTCAGTACTGCCGCCAGGATGACAGATGAGAGCGTACGTACCCGCATACTTGCCTCCTCGAACCGGGCAGTGTACACGGCGGAACGCCCGGAAACAGTGACGGAAGGCACTTTTCCCGGTGCTACACTTTGAAAGCGGAGGGTTGCGTGAGCGGTCGAAACGGGCGGTCTTGAAAACCGCTGTGCCCGCGAGGGCACCGGGGGTTCGAATCCCTCACCCTCCGCCAGCAACCTGGCGGCTAGTCGGCACCCTCGGGCACGAAGCGGCTTCGCTCACGCGTCTTCCACAGCGACGCTGCCACCGAGCCGCCCAGCAGCAGGGCCACCACCGCCAGCGACCAGCCCACGGGGATCTTGTACAGGTCGGTCACCAGCATCTTGCTGCCCACGAACACCAGC
>CAYTPH010000221.1:461-5084 GCA_964439635.1 uncultured Terriglobales bacterium | reverse complement strand
GGCGTCGGGCGGGACGTGGACGAGCCTCCCCACCCGCAGCAGCACCCGCGAGAAGGGCTTGGGGATGATGAACTCGTCCCAGGTCTTCAAGACCCATGCTTTCTGGGCCGCGAAATGGAAGGTAGCGAGCGGAACCCTGGTGTTACGCGCCAGCAGCACCGGGCCGGGCTTGGCGACGTACTTGGGGCCGCGGGGGCCGTCGATGGTAAGGGCGGCGGTACGCCCCGCCTCGATCTCGGTGTGCATGCCCAGCAGCGCCCGCACCGCGCCGCGCGAGCTCGAACCCCGCACTGCCCGGTAACCGAACTTCTCGATGATGCGCGCGATGTACTCACCGTCGTAGCTACGGCTGGTCATGACGGCGATGTCGCGCCCGCGGTACCACCAGGTCGCCATGAACACGCAGCGGTGCCAGAAGGCATACACCACGGGGTGAAGGAAGAACTCCGGCGGCCCGCCCTCCTCGATGGAGACGGTGACCTTCAGCGTCGGCCCGATCAGCCGGATGGCCAGCCATCCCGCCGCGGTGATGAGCGCGAGCTGCACCCGCTGCCACAGCGTGAATCGCGGCGACTCGGTTGGAGTGGGAGCCACGGCACGATTGTAAAGGGAGGAAAGGCTTACCACGGATCAACACGGATGAACACGGACCAAAAAGGAAGGAAGGAGATCCGTGAGATCTGCGGCGATCCGTGGTGGGTTTCTAGAGGACTGCTGCCCTGGGCAGGACGATGGCGCCCAGCGGCGACAGGGCCCGCGACTGGGCCTGCTCGGCCAGGAAGCGCCGCAGGCGCGAGCGTTCCTCCAGGTCGATGTTGACGATCTCGAAGGCGACGTCGCGCGCCCCGATCTCCCGCACCAGCACCTCGGGGTGCAGGCGCGAGCGGAAGCCGAAGTGCATGTCGAGCTTGGCGTCGGCGCCGATCTGGGTGCGCGCATCGCGCGTGGCCATGCCGCCGCCCAGGCTCAGGCTGCGGATGGCCAGACCGCAGCGGCCGCGCGCGGTGGTGGCGCTCGCCGACAGCATGCGGTCGGGCACGATGCGCGGATAGCGCCGCTGCCGCACCCACGCCGGAGCCGCGCCCGCATCCAGTGGGGCCAGGCTGAGCTCGCCCGGGTCCAGGCCGCTGGCGGGCAGGAAATCCTGCACGAACTGCGGGTCGAGCTTGCTGAGCGACTGGGTGGCGACCATGCGCACCTCGCGCGGGAAGCGCCAGCCCAGCAGGCCGCGCGCCTGCGCCAGGATGCGCAGCACGGGGATGGCGTTCAGGTCGCGCATGCGTCCCAGCGCCTCGATGGCTTTGACCTGGAGGTACGGCGAGGCGTTCCTGGGCAGGTCGCCCTCGGCCAGCTTCAGCAGGTGGATGGCGGCGGCGGAGTCGCCGCTCATGCCAATCTCGTCCAGCGCCTCGGGGTGGACCGCGGGGTCCAGCGCCGGCAGGAGCTGGGTCAGCAGCAGGCCGCGCTGGGCCGACTGGGCCGCGCCGATCTGCCGTACCGCGGCATCGTGCTGCGCGCGTCCCCACTCCGGCAGGCGCCGCGGCAGCCACTCCATGATGGCGGAGCCGTCGAGTTCGGCCAGCAGCCCCAGGGTAGCGACCGCCTCGTTCGCCGGGCGGGCGCGCAGCGATTCGCGCAGGCATCCGACCGCCTCCGGCCCCAGGGCCCGGGCGATCTCCAGCAGCCGCTCGCAATGGTCGCGGCGTGTCGCCCCAACGTACAGCGAGGTGACCTCCTGCATGGCGCCGCGGCGGTCGTGGCGCAGCACGTCCAGCAGCTCCGCCGGTACGCGCTGCAGGGTGACCGCGTCGGAAAGGAACTTGCGCAGCCGGTTCTCCACGCCCAGGCGCCGGCGCAGGTCAGCGGCGATGGCGGGACGTTCTTCCTGCACCGCCTCCACCGTCGCCAGCGCGTGGTCGATGGCGGCGAAGTCCTGCATGCCGCTGGCCTCCTGCGACAGCCGCACCAGGGCGGCGCTGAGCAGCGACTGCAGGGCCAGGTCGGGTTCGGTCTTCAGCTGCGCCGAGACCACGCGCACCGCCGCAAACAGCAGTCCGGGACCGGAGCGCCCGTACAGGTCGGCCATGTCGGTGGTCCCGATGGCGGTCTTACGCCGCGCCTCGGGATCACGGTTGCTGATGCAAGCGGCGTAGTTACGCAGCACCGCCGAGGCGGTCTGGAAATCGTGCCGCTCCAGCAGCTCTTCCACGTATTGCCGGACGTTGCGCGGCGGGATGCACCAGGCGTCGGGCGAGGTCAGCACCGCCCGCTTGCCGGTCTCCGGCACCGCCGCCCAGAACTGCCGGTCCAGGATGTCGGCGTGCGGCTCCACCAGCAGGCCGGCGCGGCCCATCTTGTCTTCGTGCGCCCGCAAGATGGTGCGCAGCTTCTCCATATCTTTGGCCATGCGGTCGAGCATCTCGCGCACGGCGTTCACCCGCACCTCACCCCGCTCGAAGCGGTCGAGGGCGTACTTGATGGCCAGGTGCTCGGCGGCCTTCACCAGGAGGTCGGGGTCCGGGTCCCGGCGTTTTTCGCCGGCCAGCGCCGACAGCGCCTGCTGCAGCGCCGCGTGCACCGAATCGGAGGCCTGCTCGATCTGCTGCCGCAGCGCCGCTTCTTCCGATTCGCCGCCGCCCGGTTCCACGCTGCCCAGCTGGGCCAGCAGCTTGACCACGCTGCGGAACTCTTCTTCGCTCGGCGACACCGGGCCCTGCTCCACCACGGCGCCATCCAGGACGGCCACGGTGGTGGTCCCGCAGGAACTGCGCTGCGCCCCGGTGGCCGCGGCGATCAGCTGCAGGAGCTTGGCGGGATCGGTGAGCCAGTCGCGGACGTGCTGCGCGTCGGCGCCCAGGCTGCGGGCGATGAGCTCGCTCACCACCGGCTCGGCGCCGTCGGCGTCGTGGGCCACGTAGCGCACCTCGTTCACCCGGATAGGGCTGTCCTTGCCGAAGGCCTTCTTCAACTGGTCGGCGACCGCCGCCGGCTTGGAGCCGGCCCCGGCGAAGACCCGCACCAGCTTCTCAAAATCGGCTTCCGTGGCTTTGCCGAAGAATTGCAGGCTGGCTACGCCGGAGGCGCCCAGCAGCTGCGCAAAGGCGCGCTCGGAGGCGCCGCACTGCAGGGGCACGCCATCCAGCAGCAGTTGCGACCCCGACACCCCCAGCACCAGGCCGCCCTCGGCGTCCGGGGGCAGCGCCGCCCGCAGCTCGTGCCAGGCGGTGGTGAATTGGGACGTGCTCAGCCGGTGGGCGGCGCCGTACAGCCGGACGTACTTCAGCAGGATGTTCAGGCTGCGGGCAAACGCCCGCGCAGCCGCGATCCGGTCCGTCTTGGCACCTGCTGGGGACGACAAGTGGCTACCCCTCTGGTAGGCAAGAAGCGTATCCCGGAAGGTCGAGGCTGAAAACGTTACGAAGGGCGAGGGAGAGGACGGTTACGGGGGGACATGACCGCTGGGAATTTCAGATTTGAAGATCTCAGATTGTAGATGTGCTCGCACGGGCAACGGATCCCGGTAGATCTGAAATCCCAAAGCTGAAATCTGAAATCACTTCAGCTTGCCTCGTATCCTCTCCCAGCTCACCTCCAGCGCCTCGGGCAGGACGCGGGTCTCGCCCACGGTGGTCATGAAGCTGGCGTCGGCGATCCAGCGGGGCAGGAGGTGCAGGTGGAGGTGGTCGGCGACGCCGGCGCCGGCGGCCTTGCCGATGTTCATACCCAGGTTGAGGCCCTGGGGGCGGTAGAGCTCGCGCACCACCCCCTCCAGCCGCTGGGCCAGGGCCATCATCTCCTCGGCGGCGGGGCGCGGCAGGCGGTGCAGCTGGTCCAGGTGCTGGTAGGGGACGATCATGACGTGGCCGGAGGTGTAGGGATAGGCATTCAGCATGACGAAGCAGTGCGCCCCGCGGTGAACGATGAGGGCGGCGCGGTCGTCTTTCCCCTGCACGTCGCAGAACAGGCAGCCGGGGGCCTGGTCGGCGCCGGTGACGTAGGCGTAGCGCCATGGGGTCCAGAGGTAGTCCATGCGGCGGAGGGTACCAGATTGCGGGGCACGAAAGAATCGCGGTGGCAGACCTGGCCACCGCATCCCGCCCTGTGGGAGGAGCGGAAAAGGCCGGCGCTGCGGTTTGACAGGCTTTGCGAGCGGTTGCTACACTCGGGGGAGTCTTAGGCGCTGACGGCGTCGCAAGATCCGGCCTGGGTGTTCCAAGCCCGCGCAAACGGGCGTACCACACGCAGAGTTTCCGCCGCCACTTGTCCGTTCTGGTCCCCAAGTGTTGCCGACCGGCGAATGGCGAAAACGAGAACCATGACTGACGACAAGAACCCGACCCTCCCGCCCACCGAATCCACCGAGCCCTCCGCACCCGAGACACCGACCGCCACCACGGCCCCAAATCCCACAAGCTCCGAGCGGCCCACCGCGGGTCCTACTCGGAAAGAAAAAGAGAACATGGAAGACTTCGCCACCGCACTCGAAACCTTTACTGCTGAGACCGAGCAGCTCACCAGCGACGACAACCGCACTCATAAAGGCACTGTCCTCAAGATCACCGACAAGCACGTGGTGGTGGACATCGGCTCGAAGTCCGAGGGCCTGCTGCCCATCGCCGAGGT
>CAYTPH010000221.1:0-451 GCA_964439635.1 uncultured Terriglobales bacterium | reverse complement strand
GTCAAGGACCACGAAGGCAACGTGAAGGTGCAGCCGGGCCAGGAGATCGATGTCATGATCCAGCGCGGCGAGCACGAAGAGGGCTACATCGTCCTCTCCCACGAGAAGGCCCAGCGCCTTAAGGTCTGGGACGACATCGAGAAGGCGTACAACGAGAAGTCGCCCATCAAGGGCCGCGTGGTCGAGCGGGTGAAGGGCGGCGTCTCCGTGGACCTGGGCGGCGCTAAGGCCTTCCTGCCGGGCTCGCAGGTGGACGTGCGCTCCATCCGCAACCTGGATTCCCTCCTCGGCCAGGAGATCGAGGTCCGGGTCATCAAGCTGAACAAGAAGCGCGGCAACATCGTGGTCAGCCGCCGCCAGCTGGTCGAGGAAGAGACCGCCGAGAAGCGCGGCAAGACCCTGGAGACCCTCCAGGAGGGCGCGGTCATGACCGGCGTGGTCAAGAACCTGA
>CAYTPH010000220.1:0-5100 GCA_964439635.1 uncultured Terriglobales bacterium | reverse complement strand
GCTGGTCGAAGAGCACGTCCGAGATCGGCCCGACCAGCGTCAGCCCGCGCCGCTTCTGCCGGATGATCTCGTGCCCCGCGGCGAAGGGGATCATCTGCTCCATCTGGCAGCCCATCACCACCGAGCAGCCGTCCGGTACCAGCTCGGCGACGGCTTCGCGCATTGTGAGGAGCTTAGACAATCCGCACCTTTTCCTTGAACCACCATCCGATGACCGCAAGCATGGCCGCCCACATCAGCAGATCCGCGGCATTCAGTACGCCCGCTGCCAGTCGCCAGGTTTCCTGAGAAGCCTTAGTCCAAAACAAGACCAGTCGAGCCGCGGCGGAAGCCGAGAGAACCATCCCGAAAAAGATAAGCCCCTTGTGATAAGGGCCTAACTCATAGTCACGTGAACGGGGAAGCAAGTTCGCCACGAGAATCACACCTGCACTAAGGGCCACGTAAGTCTGCCAGGTGACATCCGTGCTGATTTCAAATGGCCGGCGAACCACCAGCCACAGTTTCGCCGCGAAGACTGCTAGCAAAGCTATGGAGCCGACGATCGCCAGCAGGGTGTCAGTCCAGTCTGCATCGACTTCGATGTTCCTCCGCACTAGCGGCCCTTCCACACCGGCTTCCGCTTCTCCATGAATGCCGTGATGCCTTCGACCGCGTCGGCGGTCTTCATCAGCTCTTCGAAGTAGATCTTCTCCGCCCGCGCCAGGCCCTTGTCCAGGTGGATGGCGTCCCAGGCGTAGAAGGCCTTCTTGGCCATGGCCAGCGCCGCCGGGCTAAGCTGCGACAGGCGGGCGATGGCGTCGTTGACCAGCCCGGTGACCTCTTCCCCGCGGGCCGCGCCGGTCGCCAGGCCGATGGCCAGCGCCTCGTCGCCCGAGATCAGCCGGCCGGTCAGCACCAGGTCGGCGGCGCGCTTCTGCCCCACCAGCGCCGACAGCGCCACCGCCGCCACCGGCGGATAGCACGCCAGCTTGATCTCCGGAAATCCCCAGGACGCATCGCGAGCGGTGTACACCAGGTCGCAGACCAGCGCCAGCTCCGCCCCGCCGCCCAGGCACGCTCCCTCGACCGCCGCCACGGTCACCTTACGGGCCGCCAGTACCGCCCGGATGAAGCCGTGGAACTTGGTCAGCATCTCCTCGACCCGATCCGGTGTGTGGGCCTTGACGTCCACCCCGGCAGAGAACGCCTTGGGGCTGCCGCTGAAGACTATGACGCTGACATCCGGCCGTTGCTCGATCTGTTGGATGGCCGCGGCCAGCTCCTCCATCATGGGCACGTCAAGGATGTTCAGCGGCGGGTTGGCCAGCGTGATCCGCGCCACCGGCGGCTCGATGGCCAAGCGGATCTTGGCGAATGTGGAAGTCATCTGCGTAGCCATAAGTCCTCTGTTCCGACCTTACTTGCGGCTGAGAGCCGCAGCCAGCTGCGTCTCTACTCCTCTTCTACCTCGTCCAGAAACCTTCCCTATCGTACTCGCGGATGGCCTTCAGTTCGGCGGCACTGGGTACACGGGTCTCGCCTACGTCGTGCGCCACCCGCAGCTTCCAGCCGGTATGCGCAACCACATCCTCGACACCGACACCCGGGTGCGCCGACGCCAGGTACGCTTCACCGTCCTCGTCGAAACGCAGCACTCCCTTAGTGGTGATCACCGCCGACGGGCCGCCCCGCGGCAGTCCCACCCGCTCTCGCCAGCCAACGCCATCGCCGTTCCCCGGGCTGGTGACGTAAGCCACCCGCTCCGGCAGGCGGTGCCTTCCATGCTCCATCAGCACCACGAACCTCTTCGCCAGCGAGGCGATGTCGCAGGCGCCGCCGGAGCCGGGAAGCCGCACCATCCCTTTCGGCCCGCGTACTTCCGTGGAATTGAGGTTGCCGAAGCGGTCCACCTCGGCTGCGCCCAGGAATCCCAGGTCCACGCGCCCGCTCTGCAGCAGGCTCATGACGCCCATCATATCCAGGCACTGGGTGGCGCCCAGCAAGTTGGGTGGGTCGGCCATGGTGTAGATGAGCTCGGGCGAGGGCGTGGAGCGGATCACGCCGTTCTCGAACAGCCCGATGGCACCCGGCGCATGCGTCCGCTTGGCGACGACGAAGGCGATCAGTGGCAAACGCATCCCCACGAAGACGACTTCGTTGTCGCGTATCTCCCGCGCCGCCGCCGCCACCATGAGCTCGCCCATGGTGTAGGCGGACTCGACACGCGACGCTTCCGTGGCAGGCGTGGTCATAGGTCGTGGGCAGAACCTCTGGCTGGCAGCTCTCCTAGATGTTGATCGCCGACTTGCGCACCTCGCCGATGGTGGCCAGCGGGTCGCGCGCGCCCTCCTTCGGCAGGATCCACTGGGGCTCGTTCCCGATGATGTCGAGCAGTAACTTCTTGTCCTGCTCCGTGGGCAGGAACTCGGACAGCTTCCGCTCGTAATCCGCATCGCTCATCGGCTCGCCGGTCTGGGGGTGGAACTTCTGCTTCGCCCAGCGCCCGATCTCGCGGTTGAACTGGATGTGGGGCGCGTACAGCCGGGGCTCACCTGCCTTCTGCAGGTTGTTGAGGCGCTCGATCAGCCCCGCCACCTCGTCGTGGTAGAGGTGCCGGTTGTAATCGTTCACGTCGTCGAGATCGGGCTGGCTCTGGTTCTTGGGCTCGTCGTAGCGCCCTTTCACTCCCCACACGTACGCCCAGTGCGCCGACGACGAGTGGTCGGTGCCGAACAGGTCGTGCGAGGTGGAGATCCACTTGTTCAGGTATTTCTGCATCAGCCACGCCGGAATGACGCCCGCCTTTACGATGCGTGCCAGGCCGTCATTGCCTGTGCCCATGTGGAACGCCTCTTCCCGCAGCATGTACGACATGGAACGTCCCAACGGCGCGAAGGCCGAGTACTTCAGCATCTGCAGCTGGAACTTGCCGTCGCGGTCCACGAAGTCGGTGTAGGTGTAGAAGTCCAGCCAGTTGTCCACGTCCACGTTGAAGGCGCCCAGCAGGCGCTTGTTTTCGAAGGCGCGGCGCTCCAGCATCTTTTGCGCTTCCACCTTGCCCGACGCGCCGAAGTAGTCCACCAGCAGAGCGCACATCTGCCAGCCATGGCGCATCTCCTCGATCATGACGCGGGTGAGCGCCTTGCGGTCCCAGTCGCTGGGCGCGCTCGCGAACAGCCGTCGCTGTTGCTCCACGCTGGCAAATTCGGTGTCGCCCTGGTACACGATCATGTTCAGCAGGGCGTCGCGGATCTGCTGGGTGGGGATCTGGCGCACGTTCTCCCACTTCTTGCGGCCCTTGAACGAACCGAACTCGATCTCCTCGGTGTCGATGGCGCCGTACAAGGTGTCGAACTTGAAGGCGGCGACGTCGTCGGTGTTGACCCCGATCTCCTTGCGCCAGTCCTCGAACAGGCCGACCCAGTCGGCAAAGGTCCCGATCTTGAACACTTTTCCAGGCATGCTTGCTCCTAAACTTGATAGCCCATCGCCGGGCTGAGCTTGATCGTGCTTTTCACGAAGGTGCCGCTGCCGCGGGCGATCACCTGCTCCTCGGCGTCGTACAGCACCGCTTCCGCGATGAACTGCGTCTTGCCTTCGTGCACCACCTTGCCCACCGCCCGCATGGATCCCTGGGCGATCGGCCGCAGCAGGTGAACGCTGAAGCTGGCGGTGAGCACAAACACGTCCTCCACCAGCGAGTTCACCGCGAAGAACGCCGCGTCGTCCATGGCCTTGAAGTACACCGACCCGTGCGCCGCTCCGGCCGCATGGTGGAACTTCGGGTCCATGGGGATCAGCACCTCGGCCGTCCCCCGCCCGATCGTCAGCGTCGGCTGGTAGAAGCGGTTGATGGGCGCCAGCCCGTACATCCGCTCCAGCTTGCGGTGGTGCGAGTCCTTGGCCGTCGATGTGGCGTGCTGCCTCACAGGCTCATCCACACCGACTTCACTTCTGTGTACGACTCCAGCGCCGACGCCCCCAATTCCCGCCCGAAGCCCGACTGCTTGTAGCCGCCGAAAGGCAGCGCCGCATCCATCAGGCCGTAGGTGTTGATCCACACTACCCCTGCCTTCAGCCGCCGTGAGAGCGCGTGCGCCCGCTTGATGTCCTTGGTCCAGATGGCGGCCGCCAGCCCATACGGGTTCTGGTTGGCCTGCTCGGCCACCTGGTTCACGTCGTCGAAGGGCAGTGTCGCCAGCACCGGTCCGAAGATCTCCTCCTGGGCGATCTTCATGTCATTCTTCACCCCGCCGAAGATGGTCGGTTCCAGGAAGAAGCCCTTGCCGTTCCCACCGACGTCCACGCGGTTGCCGCCCGCCACCAGCTGCGCGCCCTCCCGCTTGCCGGCCTCGATGTAGCCCATAACGGTCTTCATCTGCTCGTGGCTGACGATGGCGCCCAAGCGCGTCTTCGGATCCAGCGGGTCGCCCGGCTGGAGCTTCTTCGCGCGGTCCACCAGCTTGCTCATGAACTCGTCGTAGACTTTGCTCTCCAGGAACAGGCGCGAGCCCGCGTTGCAGACCTCGCCCTTGCCGTAGAAGATGCCGTTGATAGCGCCCTTCACCGCCGCATCCATGTCGGAGTCAGCAAAGACGATGTTGGGCGACTTGCCACCCAGCTCCAGCGACACCCGCTTCAGCGTCCCGGCTGCCGAGCGCATGATCTCCTTGCCCACGCTGGTGGACCCGGTGAACGCGATCTTGTCCACGCCCGGGTGCGCCACCAGTGCCTTGCCCGTCTCCGGCCCGCCGGTAACAATGTTCACCACGCCCGCCGGGAAGCCTGCCTCCTGGCACAGCTCGCCGAAGCGCAGCGCCGTGAGCGGCGTCTGCTCCGCCGGCTTCAGCACGACCGTGTTGCCGCAGGCCAGCGCTGGCCCCAGCTTCCAGGACGCCAGCAGCAGCGGGAAGTTCCACGCCACGATGGCGCCCACCACTCCCACCGGCTCGCGCAGCGTGTAGGTGAAGGCGCTCTCGAAGGTGTTGATGGTCTCGCCGTGGATCTTCGTCGCCCAGCCCGCGTAGTAGCGGAAAACGTCGACCACCATCGGCATGTCCACGTAGCGCGACTCGAAGATGGGCTTACCGTTGTCCAGCGTCTCCAGCTCGGCCAGCT
>CAYTPH010000219.1:0-5190 GCA_964439635.1 uncultured Terriglobales bacterium | reverse complement strand
GAGGGTGGGCTCGTCCAGCACCAGCAGGCGGGCGTCGATGGCCATGACCAGGGCCAGGTGCAGCTGCGTCACCATCCCCTTGGAGAGCTCGCGCACCCTGCTGGAGCGGCGGATGGCGGTCCGGTCCAGGAAGCCTTCGGCCTTGGCGCGGTCGAAGCGGGGATGCACGCCGGCCACGTAGTCGAGGGCCTGGGAGACGCGGAGCCAGCGGGGCAGCACGGCGACGTCGGCGATGAAGCAGACGTCCTGCATCAGGCGGTCGCGCTCCTCCCAGGGATCGCGCCCGAGGACCCGGACCTCGCCCTGGCAGGGGGTAAGGCCGAGGAACGAGTTCAGCGCGGTGGTCTTGCCGGCGCCGTTGGGGCCGATGAGGCCGACGATGCGGCCCTCCTCCACCCGCAGGTCGACGCCGTCGAGGGCGACGGTGGGGCCGAAGCTCTTGCGGAGCCCGCGGGCTTCTATGCAGGCCATGTCAGCGCTCCTCCTTCTTGGCTCTGGTCCGCTTGCGGCGGCCGGCCTCCAGCAGCTCTTCCAAGGTGAGGCCGAGCCGCTGGATGGTGTCGTAGATGCGAGGCCATTGCTCCTCCAGGAAATCGTGGCGCTCGCCGCGGCGCAGCAAGTCGCGGGCGCCGGGCTTGATGAACATGCCCAGGCCGCGGCGGGTCTCCACCAGGTCTTCCTCGGCGAGCTGCTGGTAGCCCTTGAGCACGGTGAGGGGATTGACGCGGTACTCGGCGGCGACCGAGCGCACCGAGGGCAGGGGGTCGCCCTCCTTGAGCACGCCGTCCAGGATCATCGCCACCACGCGGTCGCGCAGCTGGCGGTAGATCGGCTGGCTGTCGTTCCACTCCCCGTCCATCGCTCTCCCCTGGCCTCAGAGCGGCGGTTGCTTGACGCGGCGAAGGTCGAAGCGGGCGACGACCGCCGGCCGGCCCTCCAGCCGGAAGGTCCACTCCTCGACGTGATGGTCCTCGTCGATGGTGATGAACCTGGCGTGCTGCATGTGGCCGCCCTGCTTGGGGCTGTAATTGCCGACGTCGAGGAAATCGAACTCCACGGTCTTGCCGTCGGGCGACAGCCGGGCTTCCATGCGGGGGCGGTTGCCGGCGTCGCAGTAGTGCGTCAGCATCAGGCGCTCGCCCTCCAGGTAGAGCATGGTGATGGGGTTGTCGGGGATGCCCGAGGGCTTCAGCTCGTGCACGATGGCGTTGCCGCGGGAGGTGACCCGCAGCCACACCTTGGCGGTCATCCCTTCTACCGAAGGTTCGACGGGCACAGTGGTCAGCGTGCCTTCCCAGGCGCCCGCCAGGGACTTGAGCTTCTCGTAGGCGGCCTTGCCCTCGGGCGGGACAGGCTGAGCGGGCTGGGCGGCTTGGGCGAACGAAGCGCTGGAAAGGGCCAGCAGCGCAACGACGGTGAGCATGAAACGCAGGGACTTCATGGTTCCTTCTCCTGAGCTGGTGTGCCTCCACCGGCTCCCCAACGGCCATACTGGGGCGCGCCAGCCAGAGGTGTTATAGTTAACTATAACACTAGAACACAGAATGCAAGCTTTTTTTTCGGGGCTGGCGGTGAAGTGTGCAGGTAGGCCAGCAGGTCGCGGAGGTCCTGCGGGGTGAGGCGGCCGACGAGGACAACTGCGGGCTCCGGACCCTGCACCTTCGTAACTTGCCTTTCCACAGGCCGGGCAATTCAGATCGCTTTCGTGCGTTGTTCTGATTTCGGAACAAAAACGGTGACCGTGTTTTTTCCACAGCCACTCTCTGCTAGCGTCCCCGACGTGCAGGTCACTTTCCCATCCAGGAGGCTCCGGTGCCCTCAGGCCGAACCCTGTTCCCGTTCTCCCCGGCTTCGTTCCGTCTTCTTGCCCTTCTTGCCCTGATGCTTCTGCCCTCCTGCGCCGCAGCGCAGGCCGTCGTCAGCTCCTTCACGCTTGACCAGAACAGCGTGGTCAGCGGTAGCACGGACGAGATCCTCGCTACCGTGGTGGTCAGCCAGTCCACCACCGGCGTCCAGATCTCCAGCCTCACCCCCGGCTTCTCCTACGCCTGCGTTCCGCCGGCGACTGGACTCCTGTCCGATCGGGGCTGCTACCTGCCGAGCGGCGCGCTTTCGCTGCAGATCCGATTCTGGTTCCCAAGTGCAACCACCAGCGATTCGACCGGCTTGATCGGCGTTCGTGTGCTCTACAACCCGGGTGACCCGGGCATCACCCGCCAGCCGGCGATACTCGCTCCTCGTCCAACCGTGACTTTTTCTCCCTCGCAGATCAATGATGATGGCGCCGACATCGCTGGCGGCACCCTGAAGCTCACCAAGCCCGTCCGCGCAGAGACTTGGATTTCTCTCAGCCGCAATTCGACCGCGGCATGGGTGCTGAACGACAGCAATTACAACCGGGTCATTGTTCCCAAGGGCAGCGACGTGGGGTACTTCGACGCCCAGGGCGGCTATGTTCTACAAGACACCTCCGTCACCTTCACTCCGCAATACGGCATCCCGACCGGCGGGACCGTAACCGTCAAACATGGGGCAACGCCCCGGCCCAAGACCATGGGAGCCTGCGACCCTGGATGTCCGGAGACTAACGTTGGCGGCAACTCCATCAACGTGATCAGCGGCGACGCTCACCAGGGCGCGCAAGACTACGCCATTCCCGGGCTGGGCGGAGGCCTCCGCCTGGAGCGCCACTGGAACAGCCTTTGGACCACTGACTCGCCCCCATTCACCGCTGGCATGTTCGGCCAAAGTTGGACTAGCAACATCGAAGAACGCATCCAGGTGGTGAGCGGGACCGAGGTCAAGTACTGGCAGGGCGACGGCAAGGCGGTCCTGTTCTCTTACGACAGCCTGAACGCTGTCTACATCCTTGTCTCCCCTCCCGACATCCGCCTCAGCCTGTCCTTCGACGCCATCACCCGCGAATACCAGATACGCAGCCAGGAAGGAACAAGCCGCTTCTTCAACGACGCGGGCTATCTCCTCCGCGTTGTCGACCGCAACGGGAACAGCACCACCGTTTCTTACGACACTGCCAATCGCGTCTCTCAGGTGACCGACCCTGCGGGCCGTTGGCTGGGCTTCAACTATCCCGACGCCACCACCCGCCAGGTTTCCTCCGCTTACGACAGCGTGGGCACCGTTGCAACCTACAGTTATGGGCCGTCCTCGCGACTGCTTCAGGTGGTCTACGCGGGTGCCACTCTCAATTACGAATACGACGCCAACAACCTGCTGCTGAACGTGAAGGACTCGGCCGGCAAGCTGCTCACCGGCTACACCTACGACGCCAGCCGTCGCGGCCTTAGCGAACAACGCGCCGGCGGCGTCGCCAAGGTCACTCTGTGGTACGGCGCGGCCTACACCTACATCTACAACTCCAAGGGCCAAGGCGCAGTCTCCTACTACTTCGCGCGTTTGGGCAACGGCTACCACCTCACACAGATCACCCGGGGTGCCTGTGTGACATGCCAGACCGACGGCACTTACCACTACTACCACCTCGATCCCGCGGGCAACCGGGCGCGAGTGGCCCTCGGTACCGGCAACGATCAGTTCTACTCCTACGATGCCCAGCGCAACGTCACTTCTCGCTACGTTTCCGTGAACGGACAGGCGTCTACCTTCGCCTACACCTACAACGGCTTCGGCCAGGTGCTGACCGCCACCGATCCTTTGGGTGCCACCACCACGAACGTTTACGACACCAACGGGAATCTGCTCTCCACTACCTCGCCCTCACCCGACGGTGCCGCTCCTGGCAGCACCACCAGCTTCACCTACGACACCCACGGCCAGGTCCTCACCGTCACCGATCCGCGCAACAACGTCACCACCATGGCGTACACGACCACCGGGCTCATCGAGACCATCACCGACGCCCAGTCCCACGTGACGACGTTCGAATACGACGCCCGCGGCAACCGCACCGCCGTCGTGGATGCGCGCAACCAGCGCACCGAGTTCGCTTACGACGGCATGAACCGACTGACCACCATCACCTATCCCGACCTCACCACCACCGTCTTCGCCTACGACACCCGCGGACGCCGTACTTCCGTAACCGACCAGAACGGCCGCGTGACGTCGTATGCTTACGACGACGCCGACCGGCTGACCTCCGTGACCGATGCCCAGACCCCGACCGCAGGCGTGACCCAGTACGCCTACGACACCGAGAACAACCTGACCTCCATCACCGACGCCCTCGGCCGCATCACCCGCTTCGATTACGCTTCCTGGAATCTGGTCTCCCGCACCACCTTCCCCTCCGGCCTTTACGAGAGCTACACCTACGACAGCGCTGGCCGGCTCGCCTCCAAGACCGACCGCAAGAACCAGGCCATTTCCTACACCTACGATGGCTTCGGCCGCCTCAGCTCCAAAAGCGGCCCCGGACTGGCGCTCACTTACCAGTATGACCTGGCTGACCGCCTCACCAAGGTCATCGACGGCTCCAGCTACTGGGAGTTCGTCTACGACCGCTTGGGCCGCCTGACCACCACCAACACCAAGTACAGCTTCCTGTCCGGAACCACGTTCACGGCCACTCAGGCCTACGACGCAGCCTCGAACCGAACCTCGTTCACGGCGCCCGACGGCAGCGCCAACACCTACCAGTACGACAGCTTGAATCGCTTGACCGACCTGACCAGCTCCTGGGCGGGGCAGTTCACCTTCGCCTACGACGAGCTCAGCCGCCGTACCAGCCTGACTCGGCCCAACGGCGTGAATACCAGCTACAGCTACGATTCCCTGTCGCGCTTGCTCTCGGTGCTCCACCAGGCAGGGTCAACCACTCTCGACGGTGCCACCTACGGCCACGACAACGTCGGCAACCGCACCAGCAAAACCAACCACCTCACCGGCACCGCCGAGAACTACGCTTACGACGCCATCTATCAGCTCTTGCAGGTCGCCGCCGGCGGCAACCCCACCGAGGGTTACACCTACGATCGGGTCGGCAATCGCCTCAGCTCCACCGGCGTGCCCAGCTATACCTACAACAGCTCCAACCAGCTCACCGCCACCTCGGCGGCCACGTTCACCTACGACAATAACGGCAGCACGCTGACCAAGGCCGACGGGGCCGGAAACACCAGCTACGCTTGGGACGTGGAGAATCGGCTTATCAGTGTGACCCTGCCCGGCTCTGGTGGCACCGTTTCCTTTAAGTATGATCCGTTCGGT
>CAYTPH010000218.1:0-5229 GCA_964439635.1 uncultured Terriglobales bacterium | reverse complement strand
GCTACCGCTTCATCGATACCGCCGGCATCCGCCGCAAGGGCAAGACCCACCTGATGGCCGAGAAGCTGTCGGTGGTGATGGCACGCAAGCACCTGGAGGCGGCCGACGTCGCCCTGCTGATCGTGGACGCCGAGGAGGGGGTCACCGCGCTGGACGCCAACATCGCCGGCTATGCCCACGAGAGCGGGCGTTCGGTGATCATCGTGGTCAACAAGTGGGACCTGGTCACCAGCGGGCGGAAGGACGCCAAGCGTCCGGCGGACCGCAACCTCTACGAGCGTCAGGTGCGCGCCGCGCTGAAGTTCCTGGCCTACGCGCCGGTGCTGTTCATCTCGGCGGTGAGCGGACGCAACCTGGACAAGGTGTTCGCCGCCATCGCCGAGGTCGCGCGCGAGCGCCGCAAGCGGATCCCCACCGGCGAGATGAATCGCTTCCTGGAGACCGTGGACTTCGAGCGGGCGTCGGTGCCGGCGTCGCGGCGGGTAAAGATCCGCTACATGACCCAGGCGGCGGTGGCGCCGCCCACCTTCATCCTGTTCACCGACCGGGCAGTGAAGCTGCACTTCAGCTACGAGCGGTTCCTGGAGAACCAGATCCGGCGGGCCTTCGGGTTCGTGGGTACGCCCATCTGGATCAAGAATCGGGCGAGATAAAAGCGAACCACAGAGGACACAGAGGGACACGGAGGATTACGAAAGTTACTCCCACCCGTCCCAAAGCGGCTGACGCGCCCTGATTCCGCCCTAGACTGGGCGCATGAAGGAACGCCACATGGCGGCGCAGAAGGTGCGCAGCCTGCGCGGCTACAACGGCATCGCCGAAGCCGAGATGGAGGGCGGACGCTTCGCCATCCGCGGGCGGCTCTTCGGCTGGCAGTTCAAGCCGCTGGTGGACGTTGCGCTCAGCGAGATCCGCGGGGTGATGGCGTTCAAGCGGCTGGGGCTCGTCTTCATCGCCGTATACCTCCACAATGGCGACGCCTACACCTTCCGCTCCGCCGACCCGCAGAAGTGGCTGGAGGCGTTCCGGCAGGCGAGCGTCGAGGTGCGGCCCGGCGAGACCGGCAGCGGCTGGAACAAGTGGTTTTCGATGGAGTATCAGCGGGTGGTCGCCGCCGCCGTGATCGGATTCGTTGTGGGCGTGATGTTCTCGACCGGGCTGCTTATCGCGCTGCTGAGTAGCTGCCCGCGGCGGTAAGCCAGCCTTCCAACTGCCGAAGTGCCTGCTCGCAGACCATCTTGTGACGGAGCTTCTTGTCGCGTACGCGGCGCTTGGTCTCGTCGTCCAATTGCGGCAACAGGTCGAAGGTGATGTTGGCGGGCTGGAAGTGTTTCGGCTCGGCGTGGGTGATGTAGTGCACCAACGAGCCCATGGCGGTGGAGCGCGGGATGAGCGGCGGCTCGGAGCCTGAAGCGATCGCGGCAGCATAAACGCCCGCCAACAGGCCGGTGGCGATGGACTCCACGTATCCCTCGACGCCGGAGATCTGCCCGGCGAAGAAGATGCGCGGGTGGCGCTTCATGCGCAGCGCCTCGTCGAGCAGCGCGGGGGCGTTCACGTAGGTGTTGCGGTGGATCTGGCCATAGCGCAGGAACTTGGCGTTCTCCAGGCCGGGGATGAGGCGCAGCACGCGCGCCTGGTCGCCCCATTTCATGTGGTTCTGAAAACCGACCAGGTTGTAGCTGTCGTTGCGCAGGTTCTCCTGGCGGAGCTGGACGACGGCCCACGGCTGCCGGCCGGTGCGGGGATCACGCAGGCCGACGGGCTTCATGGGACCGAAGCGCAGGGTGTCGCGGCCGCGGCGCGCGATCTCCTCGATGGGCAGGCAGCCCTCGAAGTAGTTCAGCTGCTCCCAGTCCTTGGCCTCGACTGATTCGGCGGCGATGAGCGCGTCGTAGAAGCGGTCGTACTCCTCGCCGGTCATCGGGCAATTGATGTAGTCGGCGGTGCCCTTGTCGTAGCGCGCGGCCAGGTAGACCTTGGAGCGGTCGATGGAGTCGGCGTCCACGATGGGCGAGATGGAGTCGTAGAAGAAGAGCTGCTCGGCGCCGGAGAGGCGTGCGATCCCCGCGGCCAGGGCATCGGAGGTCAGCGGGCCGGTGGCGATGATAGTGAGGCCGGAACCCTCGTCGACCTTCGTGACCTCCTCGCGGCGGATGCGGATGAGCGGCTCGCGCTCGATGGCATCGGTCACCAGGCGGGCGAACTCGGTGCGGTCCACGGCCAGGGCGTGGCCGGCGGGGACGGCGGCCTGGCGGGCTATTTCCATCAGCAGCGAGCCGGCGCGGCGCATCTCTTCCTTCAGCAGCCAGGGCGCGGTGTTCTCGCTGTCGGACTTGAGAGAGTTGGAGCAGACCAGCTCGGCGAAGTCGGCGGTCTGGTGCGCGGGCGTGCTGCGCACGGGGCGCATCTCGTAGAGCTCGACTTCGAGGCCGCGGCGGGCCAGTTGCCAGGCGGCTTCCGTGCCGGCGAGCCCCGCCCCGATGATCTTGATCGTCTCAGGCATTTGAAAATGCTTACCACGGATTCTCACGGATTGTTATGGATCGCCATGGATAACGATTGATCCGTTCAGATCCGAAACCATCCGTGTCAATCCGTGGCCAAGGGTGTCTTGATCTCCGTTTCCGCCAGCCGCTCCAGCGCCTCGCCTTCGACGCGCATGGTGAGCCATTCCTTCATGACCTTGGCGCCGAGGGAGTGGTAGAAGTCGATGGCGGGTTGGTTCCAGTCGAGCACCTGCCACTGGAAGCGGCCGCAGTTCTCCCGCAGCGCCACCCGCGCCAGGTGCACCAGCAGGGCCTTGCCGATGCCGTGCCCGCGCAGCCGCGGGCGCACGAACAGGTCTTCAAGATAGAGCCCCGGGCGGCCCTGCCAGGTCGAGTAGTTGAAGAAGTAGAAGGCGAAGCCGGCGGGCTCGTCGTGCCAGAAGGCGAGGTCGCAGCGGAACTTGGGGTCGGGACCGAAGCCGTCGCGCAGCAGGTCATCAGCGGTGGCGGTGGCCTGGTGCGGCTCGCGCTCGTACTCCGCCAGTTCGCGGATGAACTGGAGGATGAGCTCGACGTCGTCTCGGCGGGCTGGGCGGATGGTCAGCATGGAAAGCGTTTATTATACGGGCCGCACGCAGGAGGCCCGATGGCACGCATCTCGTTCGTCGAACCGCAGGACGCACCCGCCGAGGTCAAGGAGGTCTACGAAGGCAAGCTGAAGGGCAAGCCGGGCAGCATCCAGAAGGTGCTGGCGCACCGGCCGGAGATGCTCAAGAACTTCCTCGGCTTCTACGCCAGCGTGGGGCGGAGCCTCGACCGGCGACTGTACGAGCTGGTGTACGGGAGGGTCTCGTTCCTGAACCAGTGCTTCTACTGCTCGCAGCATCACATCGCGGCCGGGAAGCGGCAGGGGCTGGGGGCGGACGATTTCCGCGCGCTGCGCGACGGCCATCTCGAGCGCTTCAGCGAGAAGGAGCAGGCGGCGCTGCGGTTCGCGGAGAAGCTCACGCGAGAGCCGTGGACGGTTGCGGACCAGGATTTTGCGGACCTGCGCAAGCATTTCTCCGAGGCTGAGATCGTCGATCTGGACATGCTGGCAGCGCTGGCCAACCTGACCAACCGCGTGACCGGGCCGCTGAACCTGGATCTGGAGTTCCCGGAAGAGAAGTTCTAGGAAACCACGGAGGCACGGAGACACGGAGACACGGAGAAAGAAGGAACTTTGTAACCCTTCTTCCATCCGCGCCTCCGTGTCTCCGTGGTTTGGTTTTCTTTAGAGGATGATGCGCTCGTCGCCGACGCGGCGGGTGACGCGCTCGCGGTCCAGCCACTCCAGCAGGGGGATGGCGTACTTGCGGGAGACGCCGGTCAGCTCCTTGAAGCGGGCGACGTCGAGCTTGGGCGTGGTGGGCTTCAGGGCGACGACCTGGCGGCGGAGGCTTTCCAGGGCGTCGCGGTGGAAGACCAACTCGTCGCCCAGCTTTACCAACACGCGCTCGCGCAGCAGCAGGGTGACGATCTTCTGAGCGCGTGCCTTGTCCACGGGCAGCCCGGCGAGGACTTCCTTCAGGAAGGGGACCTTGAGACCGGCGCGGGCGAAGGCCTGCTCGATGGTGCGCTTGGCTTCGGATTCCTCGTCCTTCATGACCACACTGCGGCCGGCGAGGCGCACCTGCTCGCTGCTGATCTCCACCGTTCTTTCCGCGGAGAGCTGCGCCAGCGCTGCGGCAAGAACGTCCGGCGGCGTGCTCAGGCTCTGGCGCAGCTCTTCTTTGCTAATAGCGGCGACCAGGGGATTACGTTGGTGGAAGTCAGTGACCGACCGGACTATGGCGGTCTTCAGGGCGTCCATCGCGGGCGGGTGCACCAGCCGGTCCGCGATGCGCAGCAGCCGGCCTTGAGCGAGAAGACCGCCGGCTACGGCCTGCACCTCCTCCATCCTCCATCCAGTCTCGGCCACCGCGCCGGCTAAGCTCAGGCCGTGTTCGGCATGGTGGGCCGTACGCAACGTCAGCCGCTGTTCGCGATCGCCGGTCATGAGCGCGGTCACCAGCGCCAGAGATTCCTTCGAGGGCTTTCGCACAGGGGAGGCGGCATCCACGACCACGCCGCCGCCGATGGTCACCACCGGCGAGAACTGGCGGACGATGAAGCGGTCTCCGGGAAGAAGCAGCAGCGGCTCGGGCAAGCGCAGTTGGGCGAAAGCGTTCTCGCCGGGCGCCAACTGCTTGCGGTCGTAGAAGACGGCTTCGGCGACCAGCTCTGACGTATCAACGTGCAGGTGGACGCGGCTGCGGTCCTTGAGCGGTCGGGCGGTCTTCAGCAGCGAGAGTTGGACGTCGGCGCGCCGGGTGGTTCGCAGGAGGCCAGGGGCCGCCAGGGTCATGCCGCGCGCCAGTTCTTCCGTGGTCGCGCCTGCCAGGTTGAGGGCGGTGCGCTGCCCGGCCATGGCTTCTTCCGCCGCTGCGCCATGCACCTGCACGCCACGCACGCGGACGCGCTTGCCGGCGGGGAAGACCTCGACCTCTTCTTCCTTTTTCACGCGCCCGGCGATGAGCGTGCCGGTCACCACCGTGCCGAAGCCTTTCATGGTGAAGACGCGGTCGATGGGGAGGCGAAAGAGGGCCCCGGCATCCTTAGCTGGAACGTCAGCGGCCAAACGCGTCAGCTCGGCCTTCAATTCGTCGAGGCCCGCGCCGGTTAGGGAACTGACCGGGATGATGGGCGCGGTCGAGGGGTC